>JBJTYK010000074.1:0-35925 GCA_046082745.1 Actinomycetota bacterium
CCCGCTCCCCCGTCGCGCGGAGCTTCAGGTCGGCCGTGTCGGCGGCCACGCCGCGCTTTCCGACGACGACCTGCACCGGGTAGCCGATGAGGTCGGCGTCGGCGAACTTCACGCCCGCGGGGGCGTCGCGATCGTCGAGCACCGCGTCGATGCCGCGGGCTCGCAGGTCGTCGTAGAGGGCGGTCGCCGCCGCGACGACCTCGTCGACGTCGCGGTTCGCGATGACGACGCAGACCGCGTGCGGCGCGAGCGCCTTCGGCAGGCGCATGCCCGCCTCGTCGTGGTGCTGCTCGACCGCCGCCGCGAGGATCCGCGAGATGCCGATGCCGTAGCAGCCCATCCGGTAGTGCGTCGCGGTCCCGTCCTCCTCGGTGAACGTCGCGCCGAGCGGCTCCGAGTACTTCGTCCCGAGCTGGTAGATGTGACCGACGACGATCGAGCGCTCGATGCGGAGCGGCTCGCCGCACGCCGGGCAGGCGTCGCCCTCGCGGATGTCCACGAGGTCGAGCTCCTCATCGATCCGGAAGTCGCGGTCGGCGTTCGCGCCCGTCACGTGGCGCTCGTGGGCGTTCGCGCCGGTGATCCAGTCGCGACCCGCGCGCACCGCGGGGTCGGCGAGGATCGTGACGTCCGTGCCGAGGCCCTGCGGGCCGACGTAGCCCTTCGCGAACCCGTGCGCGGCGAAGTCGGCGTCCTCGAACGGACGGACCGGGTCGGGGAAGAAGCGGCGCTCGACCTTCGCCTCGTTCACCTCGCGGTCGCCGGGGACGAGTGCGGCGACCGCGCGGCCCGCGACGGAGAACAGGATGCACTTCAGGGTGCGCGACGGCGCGCAGCCGAGCACCGCGCTGACCTTCTCGATCGTCGCGGCGTCGGGCGTCGCCACCTCCGTGAGCGGCTCGAGGGCGTCGGTGGACGCCCGCTGCGGCGCGCGCGGCGACGCCGCCTCGGTGTCGGCGAGGTAGTCCCCGTTCGGGCAGGACACGTAGAGGTCCTCCCCGACCTCGGCGACCGCCATGAACTCGTGGTTCACCCCGCCGCCGATCGTGCCGGGATCGGCCTCGACGACGACGAAGGAGAGCCCGCAGCGCTCGAAGATCCGTCGGTAGGCGGCGAGCATCGCGTCGTAGGAGCGCACCATCCCGGCCTCGTCGCGATCGAACGAGTACGCGTCCTTCATGAGGAACTCGCGTCCCCGGAGCAGGCCGAAGCGCGGCCGGAACTCGTCGCGGTACTTCCACTCCACCTGGTAGAGGTTCAGCGGCAGGTCCCGGTACGAGGGGGCGTCGGCGGCGACGAGCGGCGCGACGACCTCCTCCTGCGTCGGCCCGAGGAGGAGCTCGCGACCGTGGCGGTCGACGGGCTTGAAGAGGAGGTCGCCGTAGGCCTCCCAACGACCGGTCGCCTTCCACGGTTCCGAGGGCAGGAGGATCGGCATCCGGATCTCCTGGGCGCCCGAAGCTTCCATCTCCTCGCGGACGATGTCCTCGATGCGCCGCAGCGTCCGCAGCCCGAGCGGCATCGTCGTGTAGACGCCCGCCATGAGCTGGCGGATGAAGCCCGCCCGCAGGAGGAGTCGGTGGGACGCCGCCTCGGCCTCGGCGGGGTCCTCGCGGAGCGTGGGGACGAAGCGTTCGGAGAGCTTCACGGAGGCCGATGATAGCCGCGGGGACCCCGCCGGAGGCCGCGTACGCTTGGTCGGTGATCCTCGTCGTCGACCACTACGACAGCTTCACGTACAACCTCGTCCAGCTCATCGAGGGGCTCGGGCACGCGACCGAGGTCGTCCGCAGCGACGCCGCGTCGGCCGAGGCGCTCGTCGGGCGACGCCCCGCGGCGGTCGTGCTCTCCCCCGGACCGGGCCGACCGGAGGACGCGGGGGTGTTCCTCGACCTCCTGCGCGACCTGCCCGCGGAGACGCCGGTGCTCGGGGTGTGCCTCGGTCACCAGGCGCTCGGGCTCGCCGCCGGCGTCGCGGTCGTGCGGGAGGAACCCGTCCACGGCCACGCCTCGCTCGTCGTCCACGACGGCCGCGGCATCCTCGCGGGCGTGCCGGATCCGTTCGCTGCGGCCCGGTACCACTCGCTCGTCCTGCCGGAGGCCTCGCTGCCACCCGACATCGTCGTCACGGGTCGCACCGGCGACGGGATCGTCATGGCGCTCCAGCACCGGGACCTGCCGCGGTTCGGGCTCCAGTTCCACCCGGAGTCGATCCTGACCCCGGAGGGGCCGAGGATCCTCGCGAACTTCCTCGCGCTCGCCTAGGCGCGCGCGTCGGCGTCGGCGTCGGCGTTCGCCTCCGCCTCCGCCGCGAACCGTCGCGCCTCCTCGAGGAGCGCCTCGACGAAGCGCTCCTCGGGGATCTTGTCCTTCACCTCGCCCTTCACGATGAGGAACCCCTGCCCCTTGCCCGCGGCGATGCCGAGGTCGGCCTCGCGGGCCTCCCCCGGACCGTTCACGACGCAGCCCATGACGGCGACGCGGATCGGGACCTTGATGCCCTCGCGCTCGAGCGCCTCGTTCACCTGCTTCGTGAGGCCGAGCACGTCGACCTCCGCGCGACCGCACGAGGGGCACGCGACGAGGTCGAGTCCCCGGCGACGCAGGCCGAGCGACTGGAGGATCGTCATCCCGACCTTCACCTCCTCGACGGGGTCGTCGGTGAGCGAGACCCGGATCGTGTCGCCGATGCCCTCCGCGAGGAGCGTCCCGATCCCGACCGCGCTCTTCACGCCGCCCATCGGCATCGGACCCGCCTCCGTGACGCCGAGGTGGAGCGGGTAGTCGCACGCCTCGGCGATGAGCCGGTACGCCTCGATCATCGTGCGCGCGTTCGAGTGCTTCACGGAGATCTTGATGTCCGTGAAGTCCTCGTCCTCGAGGATCCGCGCCTCGTTCAGCGCCGACTCGACGAGCGCCGCGGGGGTCGGCGCGCCGTGCTTCTCGAGGAGCTCCTTCTCGAGCGAGCCGGCGTTCACGCCGATGCGGATCGGCACGCCGCGGTCCTTCGCCTCGCGGGCGATGAGCCGGACTTTGTCGTGGTACTTGATGTTCCCCGGGTTGATCCGCAGCCCCTGGATGCCCGCCTCGAGCGCCGCCATCGCGTACTTCCACTGGAAGTGGATGTCCGCGACGACGGGGATCGTCGACTTCGCCGCGATCGCCCGCAGCGCCTCGGCGTCCTCCCAGTGGGGGACGGCGACGCGCACGATCTCGCAGCCGGTCGCCACGAGCGAGGCGATCTGCTGGAGCGTCGCGTTGATGTCGGCGGTCTTCGTCGTCGTCATCGACTGGACGCGCACGGGCGCGTCGCCGCCGACGGTGACGTCGCCGATGCGGACCTGCCGGGATCGCCTGCGCTCGAAGGCCACGACGAGAGCCTACCGGGGGTCGGCCGGCGCTCCCCGGGGCAGGTCCACGACGAAGCGGCTGCCGCCCGTCGTCCCCGCCTCCACCCAGATGCGACCTCCGTGCCCCGTCACGATCGAGCGCGCGATCGCGAGCCCGATGCCGGTTCCGCCGTCCTCGCGCGAGCGCGCGGGGTCGACCCGGTAGAAGCGCTCGAACACGCGCTCGCGCAGGTGCTCCGGGATGCCCGGTCCGGCGTCCTCGACCTCGAGGCGCACGCGGCCGTCGGTGGCGACCGCGCGGACGGCGACCTCGCCGCCGTCGGGGGTGAAGCGCACGGCATTGTCGACGAGGTTGAAGACGACCTGGTGGAGCCGCTCGGCGTCACCCTCGACCGGCGGGAGGGCGGCCGGCACCTCGCTCGCGAGGTGCCGGCCGCCGCCCGCGACCGCGAACTCCGACAGGACCCGCCCGACGAGCGCGCCGACGTCGACGGGCTCGCGGCGGAACGTCGCCGCCCCGGACTCGAGGCGCGCGAGGTCGAGGAGCTGGTCGACGAGGCGACCGAGCCGTTCGGACTGGGCGAGCATCACCGAGAGCGTCCCGGGGTCGGGGGCCTCGACGCCGTCGAGGAGGTTCTCGAGGCGCGCGCGCAGCGCGGAGATCGGCGTCTTCAACTCGTGCGAGACGTTCGCGACGAGATCGCGTCGCAGCCCCTCGAGGGCGGCGAGGTCGGCCGCCATCCGGTTGAAGGCGACCGCGAGTTCGCCCACCTCGTCACGGGAGTCCGTCTCGACGCGTCGGGAGTAGTCGCCGGTCGCCATGTCGCGCGCGGCGTCGGCCATGTCGCGCAGCGGACGCGTCATCCCGCGCGCGAGCCACCGGGCGAACGCGATCGCCGAGGCCGAGCCGACGAGTCCTGCGGCGAGGAGCTGCCACCAGAACTGGAGGAGGAATCGCGTCGACGCCGCGAGGAGGTCGGGCTCCTCGCGCACCGCGTAGAGCATCCCCTCACCCGCCTCCGCGCGCAGGGGCACCGCCGCGTAGGCGACACCCCGCGCGACGCCGACGTGGACGCCGGTCGTGAACCGGGGCGGCTCGGGGAGCGGGTCGCCGAACCAGACGAACGCCCCTGCCTCCCGGAGATGGGCGATCGAGACCCCGGGCGGCGCGACCGGTGCCGGCGCGCGACTGCGCGACTGCGCGATCCCGAGGAGCTCGACGAGATCGGCCTCCCGGAAATCATTGCGGAGCGCGAAGGAGAGCAGCACGAAGACGAGACCGAGCGACACGGCGACCGCGACGACGATCGTGGACCCGAGCTTCGCGCGGATCGACGGGAGGCGCCGGATCGGGCGCGCGATCCTGCGCGCCGCGCGCGCCGCCGGTGAGGACCCGCTCACCCGCGGAACGCGTATCCGACGCCGTGCACGGTCCGCACGAAGCGGGGCTCGCCCTCCTCGCGGAGCTTCCGGCGGATGCGCGCGACGTGCGAGTCGACGACCCGACCGCCGGCGTAGTCGCGGTAGCCCCAGACGAGGTCCATGAGCTGCTCGCGCGTGAACACGACGCCGGGTCGCCGTGCGAGCGTGAGGAGGATGTCGAACTCGAGCGGCGTGAGCGCGACCTCCTCGCCCTCGAGCGTGGCGACCCGTCGCGCCGGGTCGAGCACGAGGCCGTCGGACTCGAGCGGTCCCTCGGGTTCGCTCCCCCGTTCCGCGCGTCGCAGGATCGCGCCGACGCGAAGTGCGAGTTCCCGGAGGCTGAACGGCTTCGTGAGGTAGTCGTCGGCGCCCGCCGCGAAGCCGGCGGCCTTGTCCTCCTCCTCGGCCTTCGCCGTCAGCATGAGGACCGGGACCCAGCGTTCCCGCTGGAGCTCCGCGCAGACCGCGAGGCCGTCCATCCCGGGGAGCATCCGGTCGAGCACGACGAGGTCCGGTCGCGCGCGGGACGCGACGGCGAGCGCCTCGGGACCGTCGGCGGCCACGAGGACCTCGTAGCCCTCGCTCTCGAGCCGGGCGCGGACGGCCTCGGCGATCGCTGCCTCGTCGTCCACCACGAGCACGCGCCGACGTTCCACGCCCGCCATCGTAGCCACGGAGGACGTCCGCGCGCCCCCTACGGGGCGAACGTGATGGGCTTCACGAGGTCGAGCCAGACGACCGAGAGCGTGAAGAGCACGAGGACCGCGGCGACCGCCGCCGAGACGGGGACGAGCCGACGCATGTCGACGGGGCGGCGGCGGATCCGCTCGACGGCGAGGACGGCGAGGTGGCCGCCGTCGAAGGGCGGCAGCGGCAGGAGGTTCAGGAGACCGATGAACACGTTCACGACGCCGAAGACGTAGGCGACGTCGCCGAAGCGTCCCGCCGCCGCGGCCTGTCCCGCGACGCGGCTGATGCCGACGATGCTCGCCGGGTCCGTCGGACGCCGCGGGGCATCGGTGACGAGGAGTCGCACGAGCCGGTCGATGCCCTCGGGGCCGAAGATCCGGCCGAGGCTCTGCACCGTCGTGACGACCGAGTCCGCGAGGAGGCCCGCGGATCCCGTGATCGCGCCGACGGGGCCGACCCGTTCGCGGGCGTCCTCGAGGGCGACACCGATGCGCCCGGCCCACTCGCCCTCGACGAGCGCGAGCACCGGCGCGATGGTCACCTCGAGCACCTCGCCGTCGCGCTCGATGCGGAACGGGACCGGTTCGCCGACGTGGGAACGGGTGTAGGCCACGAGCTCCTCGTCGGTGGGGCGGTCGATGTCCCCGACGCCGACGATGCGGTCGCCGGGCTCGAGCCCCGCCGCCGCGGCGGGCGACGGCGACCCCGCGAGCGTCGGGGTGACGGCTCCCACGAGCGGAGCGACCGCGGTCGGTCGGCCGACGATGCCGAGCCACACGGCGAAGACGAGGAACGCGAGGACGAGGTGGGTCGCGGGGCCGGCGGCGATGACGATCGCCCGCTGCCAGACGGGCTTCGCCCCGAAGGTCCGCGGCAGGTCCTCCTCCGCCTCCTCGCGGTACGGGTTCATCCCGGCGATCCGGACGTAGCCGCCCGCGGGGATGAGCTTCACGCCGTACTCGGTCTCGCCGCGACGCGTCGACCAGATCCGCGGTCCGAAGCCGACGAAGAACTCCTCGACCTTGATGCCGAAGCGCTTCGCGGTCCCGAAGTGCGCCGCCTCGTGGATCACGACGACGAGGATGAGGGCGACGAAGAACGAGACCTGGGCGAGCGCGCTCATGCGAGGAGTTCCGCGGCGCGGGCGCGCGCCCACGCGTCCGCGCGCTCGAGGAGGACGAGCGAGACGACCGACGCGGCGGGGTCGTGTTCGTCGACGACGGCGGTGACCGTGTCGACGATCGCGGGGAACGGGATGCGACCGTCGAGGAACGCCCCGACGGCGACCTCGTTCGCCGCGCTCATGACGGCGGGGTAGGTGAGGCCGAGCCGACCGACGCGGTACGCGAGGTCGAGCGCGGGGAACGCCTCGCGGTCGACGGGCTCGAACGTGAGCCGCGAGCCGGCGAGCGACACGGGCTCGACGCCGGTCGCGAGCCGGTCGGGCCAGCCGAGGGCCGCCTGGATCGGAAGCCGCATGTCGGGCACGGCGAGCTGCGCGCTCATCGCGCCGTCGCGGAACTCCGCGATCGCGTGGACGACGCCCTCGGGGTGCACGACGACGTCGATCTGGGCGTAGTCGAGGCCGAAGAGGTGGTGGGCCTCGATGACCTCGAGGCCCTTGTTCATGAGCGTCGCGGAGTCGATCGTGATCTTCGGCCCCATCCGCCACACGGGGTGGGCGAGCGCCTCCTTCACCGACGCGCGGGCGAGGTCCTGCGCCGACCAGCCGCGGAACGGACCGCCGGATCCGGTGAGGATCACGCGCCGGACGTCCTCCCGGCGTTCGCCGCGCAGGCACTGCGCGAGCGCCGCGTGCTCGGAGTCCACCGGGATGAGCCGCTCGGGCTCCCCCTTCACGAGGTCGAGGACGAGGTCGCCACCGATCACGAGGCTCTCCTTGTTCGCGAGCGCGAGCGCCTTGCCGGCCTGGAGCGACGCGAGGGTCGGCCCGAGTCCCGCCGAGCCGACGAGCGCGTTCAGCACGAGGTCGGCCTCGGAGTCGCGGGCGAGCCGCTCGGCCGCGTCCGGACCGGCGAGGACCTCGACGCCCCGGAACCCGGCGAGGCGCTCCTCGAGCTCGGGGGCCGACGCCTCGTCGGCGATCGCGACCTGCGCGGGCAGGAACTCGCGGACCTGTCCCACGAGGAGGTCGAGGTTCGCGCCCGCGGAGAGTCCGAGCACCCGGAAGCGGTCCGGGTTGCGTCGCACGACGTCGAGGGCCTGCGTGCCGACGGAGCCGGTCGAACCGAGGATGGCGAGCGAACGCATCGCCGTCCAGCCTACCGTCCCGCCCGCCGCGGGAGCCCCGGGGGCTAGCCGGCGACGAGCCGCAGGAAGATGAACGAGGCCGGCAGGACGAACAGGAGCGCGTCGATCCGGTCGAGGACGCCGCCGTGCCCCGGGAGGATGTTGCCCATGTCCTTCAGCCCGAGGTCGCGCTTCAGGATGGATTCGGCGAGATCGCCGAGCGGCGCGAAGATCGCGACGACGACCGCGAGGCCGGCCGCACGACCGATCGTGTCGAGGAGCTCCACGGCCGGCGCGACCGCGCCGATCGCGAGCGCGAGCGCCGCGATCGTGCCGCCGATCGCCCCTTCCCAGGACTTCTTCGGACTCACGCTCGCGGCGAGCGGGCGGCTCCCCCACAGGTAGCCGCCGAAGAACGCGGCGGTGTCGTAGGCGATCGTGAGCCCGATGACGGACGTGAGCAGCGACGCACCGTCCGGCAGCCGCAGGATGAGCATGCCGTAGCCGGCCATCACGCCGATGTAGCCGACGCCGAGGAGCGTCATCGCGATGTTCATGACGACGTCGCGTCGATGCCCCGGGGCCTGGGCGAGGAACCACAGGAACGTCGCGATGATCGAGAGCGGCAGCATCGCGAGCATCGCCGCCTCGCCCCGCAGGTAGGCCGCCGCGAGGATGAGGAGCGCCGAGACGAGGCCGACCGCGATCGCGGGCTGGTGGTCCGCTCGGCGGAGCGCCCGGTACCACTCGTCGAGACCGACGAGCACCGCGATGCCCGCGAACCAGGCGAACCAGGGCGCGCCGAGCCAGAGGGTCCCCACGGCGAGCGCGGCGAGCACGAAGCCCGTGGCCGCCGCGAGCGGGACGTTGCGGCCCGCGCGGCGCTCCTCGCCGGAGCCGACCTCGAGCGCGGTGGGGTCCTGCCAGCTCGGCCCCGCGGTCCCCTCGGGACCGATCGTGATCGTGCGGTCACGCGGCGCGGCGTCGGACTCCCGGCCCTCGATCTCGCCGAGGAGCGCCGTGATGCTCCCGAACTCGCCCGAGGGGGGCGGCGCGCCGGTCACGCGGACGTCGTCGTCATCCACGGGCTCCTCGGGCGCGCGCGGCAGCCCGATCGGCGGCTCGTCCGACGTGTCGATGCGGATCGTGCCGGTGTCGAAGACCGATGGCACCGAGGGCTCGGGCTCGCGGCGCTCGGAGAAGTACGCGGCGGCCCGCTCGAGGTCGTCCTCGGACGGTTCGCGGCGGAGGTCGTCCTCGCCGTTGCGGATCGGCGGCAGCGGCGGCGGCGGGCGCGCCCTCGGGCTCCCGACCGGCGGGCCGCTCCGTCCCGGATCGGTCCTCGGGCCAGTCCACGTCGCGGATCGGCGCGAAGAACTTGTCGAGGTCCTCGAAGAGATCTTCGCGCTTCTCGTCGTCCGCCACGTCAGATCTCCTTCAGTTCGCGTTCCTTGTGGGCGAGCGCCTCGTCGATCGCCGCCGTGTGCCGGTCCGTGAGCTTCTGCAGCTCCTTCTCGGCGCGCGTGAGGTCGTCCTGCGAGATCTCGCCCTCGCGCTCGAGGCGCTCGAGTTCCTCCTTCGCGTGGCGGCGGACGTTGCGCACCGCCACCTTGCCCTCCTCGCCCCGGTGGTGGACGACCTTGATGAGGTCCTTGCGCCGCTCCTCCGTGAGGGGCGGGAAGTTCAGGCGGATCACCGCGCCGTCGTTCGACGGCGTGATCCCGAGGTCGCTCTGCTGGATCGCCTTCTCCATCGCCTGGATCGACCCCTTGTCGAACGGCTGGACGACGAGGGTACGCGGTTCCGGGACGCTGAACGTCGCGAGCTGCTGGATCGGCACCTGCGAACCGTAGTAGTCCACGACCAGACGCGTGAGGAGCGCCGGCGTCGCCCGCCCGGTCCGGATGCCGGAGAGTTCCTCCTTCAGCACGGTCACGGCCTTGTCCATCTTCTCGTTCGCGTCGGCGAGAGCGACGTCGAGGGTCACCGGACGCCCCCGTGGACGAGCGTGCCGATCGGCTCCCCCGTCACCGCGCGGCGGATGTTCCCCTCGCCGCGGTAGTCGAAGACGATGATCGGCAGGTGGTTCTCCATGCACAGGGAGACCGCGGTCGCGTCCATGACCGAGTACCCCTCGCGCAGGACGTCGATGTACTCGATCTGCTCGAACCGGCGGGCGTCCTTCGAGAGGTTCGGGTCGGCGTCGTAGACGCCGTCCACCTTCGTCCCCTTGAGGATCGCCTCGGCGCCGATCTCGAGCGCGCGCTGGGCGGCCGTCGTGTCGGTCGAGAAGTACGGGGCGCCGATGCCCGCCGCGAAGATCACGATGCGCCCCTTCTCGAGGTGCCGGACGGCGCGGAGCGGAACGTACGGTTCGGCGACCTGGGCCATGTGGATCGCGGTCTGCACCCGGGTCGGCACCTCGAGCTTCTCGAGGGCGTCCTGGAGGGCGAGCGCGTTCATGACCGTCGCGAGCATCCCCATGTAGTCGGCGCGGGACCGCTCGATGCCGGGGTTCTGTCGGCCGCGGAAGATGTTGCCTCCGCCGACGACGACCGCGCACTGGACGCCGAGCGACAGGACCTCCCGGAGCTGCGCCGACAGGGTGGCGGTCGCGTCGGCCGAGATGCCGTAGCCGGTGTCACGGGGCGAGAACGCGTCACCGGAGAGCTTCAGGAGCACGCGCCGGTAGGCCGGCCTCCGCTCCGCTCCGTTGCCGCTCACGCGCCCCTCCCCGACGTCCTCAGGCGGACCCTTCCCCGAGCCGGTACCGCGCGAACCGGCGCACCGCGACGCGCTCGCCGACCTTCGCGCCGACCTCGTCGAGGAGCGCCTGCACCGTCTTCGAGTCGTCCTTCACGAACGGCTGCTCGACGAGGACGGTGTCGCCGTAGAAGGCCTTGAGCTTGCCCTCGACGATGTTCGCGACGACGTTCTCGGGCTTGCCGAGCTCCTTCGCCTGCGCCTCGTAGATGCGGCGCTCGGCCTCGACGACGTCCTCGGGGACCTCCTCGCGGGTCGCGTAGAGGGGCCCCGCGCTCGCGATGTGCAGCGCGATGTCGCGGGCGAGGTCGCGGAACTCGTCGGTGTTCGCGACGAAGTCCGTCTCGCAGTTCACCTCGACGAGGACCCCGACGCTGCGGTTGAAGTGGATGTAGCTCTCGATGACGCCCTGGTTCGCGGCCTTCCCCGCCCGCTTCGCGGCGGAGGCGAGGCCCTTCTCGCGGAGGATCTCCGTCGCGCGGGCGATGTCGCCGCCGGCGTCCGAGAGGGCGCGCTTGCAGTCCATCATCCCGGCCCCGGTCGCCTCCCGGAGCTCCTTCACCTGCTGGGCGCTCACCTCGGTCATGCGGCCCCCGCTGCGCCGGGAGTCGGCTCGGGCGTGATCTCCGGCTCCGTCGCTCGCGTGACGAGCGCCTCGCGTCCCGCCTGACGTCCCTCCGCGAGCGCGTCGGCGATGACGCGGGTCACGAGGGCGACCGATCGGATCGCGTCGTCGTTGCCGGGGATGATGTAGTCGACCTCGTCGGGATCGCAGTTCGTGTCGACGATCGCGATGATCGGCAGGCCGAGCTTCCGCGCCTCGCCGACCGCGATCTGCTCCTTCTTCGTGTCGATGACGAAGATCGCGTCGGGGAGCCGCTCGAGGCCGCGCATGCCCCCGAGGTTGCGCTCGAGCTTCTCGCGCTCGTGGCGCAGCCGGATCGCCTCCTTCTTCGGCAGGACCTCCATCGCGCCGGTGCGCTCCATCTCGTGGAGCTCGCGCAGACGGATCAGGCGGCGCGAGACCGTCGAGAAGTTCGTGAGCATGCCGCCGAGCCACCGCGTGGTGACCGAGGGCATGCCGACGCGTTCGGCGTTGTCGCGGATGACCTCCTGCGCCTGCTTCTTCGTTCCCACGAAGAGCACCGTGCCGCCGCGGCGACCGAGGTCGCGGGCGTACGCGCAGGCTTCCTCGAGGCCGACGAGCGTCTTCTCGAGGTCGACGATGTAGATGCCGGAGCGTTCCCCGAAGAGGTAGCGGCCCATCTTCGGATTCCAGCGCCGCGTCTGGTGCCCGAAGTGCACCCCTGCTTCGAGGAGCTCCCGCCTGGTGACGACGGGCACTGCGTCCTCCTTGTCCGGTTTTCCCTCCGCGCGGTTCGACCCGTCTCCGGCCCGGTCGGAACCGGGACCCCGGGGGACGGTCCCCGCGCGTGCGTGCTCGGCTCTCGCCGGCGGGCGGAGTCTAGCAGCGGGCCCCCGGATGGGGTCAGGCCCCGCGCGCGGGGCGCTGCCGGGCGCGGCGGGGCGCCGGGGCGGGCACGACCTCCGCGACCGCGAGGTAGCGGTAGGCGAAGGCGGCGAGGAACGCGAGATGGAGGTAGGTGGCGACGAGCGCGTAGGTCCACACGCCGACCGAGGGGTTCACGCCGAGACGGGATCCATCGGGCGCGACGGCCACGAGGATCGGCAGGCAGAGGAAGAAGTACGTGAGGCACAGGTGCAGGTGCCGGCTCCCCGGCATGAGCGCCGCGCGCATCCCCTTGCGCACCGCCTCGGGACCGGGCAGGCCCTCGTGCGCCGCGACGATCGGACCGTAGGTGAACAGCACGAGCGCGGCGATGAGCGTGACGACCGAGCCGAGGAATCCGAGTCCCGGTCCGAGGAGCGGCAGCACGACGCTGCCGACGAGCATGAGTCCGAGCCCGAGGAGACCGCCGATCAGGGCCGCCGGCACGGCGCGGAGTCCGCGGATGAGCCCGAGGAGCGGCGAGGACCGTTCGACCGCGGCGACCGCGAGCCCGGCGAGGAGCGCGACGAGGAACGAGCGCACGAGGAGGAACCCGGTCGTCGCGGCGAAGCCCTCGGCGCCGTAGCCGAACATCGAGGTCGCGTTCAGCGAGTCGACGTACGTCGAGATCGGCGGCAGCGCGACGAGGTTCACGAGCCGACCGAACGGACCGTCGAGGCCGACCGCGACGAGCGCGAACCACAGGAGCGGGAGCAGGAGCAGCCCCGCGGCGAGGTAGGGCGTCGAGGCGGCGGTGCAGAGGAAGCCCCGCACGAGCGAGCGCGCCGCGGGCGGGAACGGCGAGTCGGCGTCGGGGCGCTGCAGGAGCGCGACGAGGCGAGGGACGCGACCGGGGGCGGTCCGGCGTCCGCCGTTGCCGGTCGGATCGGGCGTCCGCGGACTCACGGCGCACCCTCGTCGGCGCGGCGCCGCCGACCCGTCGGCAGGAACCGGCGGGCGAGGCCGCCGGGCAGGATCGCGACCCCGAACGCGACGATCGCGAAGGCGACGACGAAGCGACCGAGCGACCCGACGAGGTCGAGAGCCGTCGGGGACGCGACGTCGAGGCGCCTGCCCTCGGGATCGGTCGCGAACGCGAGGACCCCCGGATCGCCCCCCGACTTCGGCACGATGACGAGATCGCCGGCGATCGCGATCGGGCCGAGGAGACCGGGGCCGGTCGCGCGGTCGACGACGACGTGGCCGTTCGACCGGTCGAGCGCGACGAGGTGCCCGTCGTTCGTCCCGATGACGATCGCGTCGCCGGCCGCGACCGGCGAGGACCGCACGACGAGTCGGTTCAGCTGCTGGTCCCAGGCCCGCTCCCCCGTCGCGAGGTCGAAGCGGTAGACGCCGCCCGCGTAGTCGGCCATGTAGACGGCGCCCTCCGCGACGAGGGGTGCGCCGACCGGCGACGGGACGTTCACGAGGAGCGCGTTCCACCGCTCGCGCCCCGTCGCGGGATCGAGGACGCGCAGCAGTCGGTCGGCGCCCGCGACGACGACGTCGTCGCGGTCCGCGGCGATCGCCGACCCCGCGGGGATCGCGGAGGCGACGGTGTCGCCCCACACCGGCGCGCCGCTCGCGGCATCGAGGGCCGCGAGTCGCGCGGGGGCGTCCTCCGGACGCCCGGCGACGAGGAGGACATCGCCCGCGAGCGCGGGCGGGGCGTCCGAGGCGCCCGCGGCGTCGGCGGTCCATCGCTCGTCTCCGTTCGCGAGATCGAGCGCGGTGAGCACGCCGTCGCCGTCCACGACGTAGGCCAGGCCGTCGGCGAGCGTCACGGGCGCGGGGATGCCGGCGTCGAACCGCACGCGCCAGCGTTCCGAGCGGTCGCCGAGATCGAGCCCGACGACGTCCGCGGGATCGGCGCCCGACGTCGAGGTCGCGCCGCGCTCGGCGGACTCGGTGAACACGAGGAGCGGTCGACCCGCGACGCGGGCGACGGCGGGCCGCAGCAGCGGCCCGCCGGAGCGCGCGACCGTCCACGCGAGTCGGCCCTCCGCGAGGTCGACGGCGACGACGGCGTCGGCGGTGACGCCGAGCGCGAGGTCCTCCGCGACGGCGAGGCCGCTCGTCGGCGCCTCGGTGTCGACCCGCCACGCGAGCCGGTAGGGCGGCGCGAGCGCGGTCGCGACCGTCGGCGCGAGCGCGAACGCCGCCACGAGGAGGGCGGACGCCCGGGCGGGACGCGCGAGGCGACGGGGGGCGGTGCGTGGAGCCAGCGTCGGACCTCCTGCCGTTCGGGCGCCGTGCGGGGGTTCCCGCAATCCTAGACGCGGGTCAGGCGCGCGGCGCGAGGCGGAGGAACCCCGAGAGGTCGATCGGACCGAGCAGCGGAAGGGGGTCGAGGTAGACGCCCGACGATCTCGCCCCGAGGTGGACGTGCGGGGTCGTCGACCCCGGATGTCCCTCGCCACAGGTCGCGACGCTCGCGCCGACGGCGACCACCTGCCCCTTGCGGACGAGGGTCTGCGCGACCCAGGAGTACGTGCTCTGGAGACCACCACCGTGGTCGACGGTGACGTAGCGCTGTCCCCCGACGCTCCCCGCGAACGAGACGGTTCCGGCGGCCACGGCGCGGATCGCGGCGCCGCGGGCGCAAGCGATGTCGACCCCGCGGTGACCCGCGCCGTAGGGCGTGTCGGGCGGGTCGTAGGCGCGGATCACCGGTCCGACGACGGGCCACGACCACGAGCCCGCGGCGTGGGCGGCCGTCGGCGCGGCGACGACGAGCGCGAGCTTCGACGCGAGAGCGACCACCGCGCCGACGGCCGTCCGGCGGATGCGATCAGCGCGCGTCGTCGCCCTCCGTCTCCTCGAACGCCCGCCGGAGGAGACGGAGGGCGTGACCGTGCACCTGCGACGTCCGCGAGTGGGAGATGCCGAGCAGTCCGGAGATCTCGAGGAGCGTCATCCCGACGAGGTCGTGCAGCCACACGACGCGGGCCTCGCGTTCGGGCAGGGATCCGAGTGCGTTCGCGAGGATGGCGCGCGTCTCGCCGCCGTCCTCGGCGGCGAGCGGATCGGCGTCGCGGGTCGAGAGGAGCTCCTCGAGCGGGAGGATGACCGCGTTCTCGACGTCGGCTCGGACGCGTCGGTAGCGCGCGCGGGAGATCCCGAGGCGCTGCGCGACCTCGGCCTCGGTCGGGATGCGACCGAGCGAGGCCTCGAGCTCGGCGGACGCCGTCTCGACGCGACGCGCCGCCGCGCGCACCGAGCGGGGCGCCCAGTCGTTCGCGCGCAGGGCGTCGAGCATCGCCCCGCGGATCCGCACCGCGGCGTACGTCGAGAACGCGCAGCCACGGCGCGCGTCGAAGCGTTCGATCGCGTCGACGAGGCCGAACGTGCCGTCGGAGACGAGGTCCTCGAGCTCGACCTCGTCGGACAGGAGCGTCCGCGCGCGCCGCGCGAGCGAACGGACGAGCGGGAGGTAGTGGACGATGAGGACGTCGCGCTCGGCGACGTCGTGGCGCGCGTGGTACCGCGCCCACACGTCGGCGACCTGCCGATCCCGGTCGTGGACCCGTCTCCCCCGACCGCGCCCCCTCGCGCGTTCGGACCCCGTGCTCACGCCCTCGGATGGCTCCTTCCGTACGCCTCGAACAGTCGGGAGCGCGACACGTGGGTGTAGCGCTGCGTCGTCGCCACGCTCGCGTGGCCAAGGAGTTTCTGGACGGCACGGAGATCCGCGCCGCCCTCGAGGAGGTGCGTCGCGAAGGAGTGCCGGAACGTGTGCGGCGTGACGCGCTTGCCGGTCGCGCGCGCCAGCCGCTCGATCATCGCCCGCACATCGCGCGGGGTGAGCGGCTTGCGACGGCGGTTGAAGAAGAGGAGATCGCCGGCGCCGCGTTCCGGCGCGAGGACGTCGCGGCCGTCGGCGAGGTAACGCTCGACGGCATCGGCGGCGAGGTCGGCGATCGGCACCTCGCGTTCCTTCGAGCCCTTGCCCATCACGAGCACCCGGCCGCGACCGAGGTCGACCCGGTCGCGGGTGAGCCCCGTCACCTCCGAGACGCGGAGCCCGGATCCGTAGAGGAGCTCGAGAACGGCGCGGTCGCGGAGCGCCACCGCGCGGTCGATCGGCCCCGCATCGGGTGCGGCTGCCGGCGCCTCGACCAGGTCGGCGGCCTCCGCGGGTCGGAGCACCGTCGGCAGCCGCGACACGATCTTCGGCCGCCCGAGGAGCGTGGCGGGGTCCTCGCGGACGGCGGCCTGGGCGTGCGCCCAGCGGAAGAACGTGCGGATCGCGCCGACCCGACGGGCGATCGACGCGCGGGCGTAGCCGAGGGTCGTCTGCTGCGCGAGGAAGCGGCGGAGGTCGTGGTAGGTGGCGGTGCGGAACGCGCCCTGGCCGCGCTCGAGGAACTCGGCCAGCTGCGCGAGATCGCGTCGATAGGCGGCGACGGTGTTCGGCGACAGGTGCCGCTCGCGCTCGAGGTGCGCGACGAAGCGGTCGATGAGGGCTGCATCGGCGTTGGCGCGGCTCGTCATGGCCATCTGCCTCCGGGGGGAGGGGGACCTTCTACCAATTCGCGGGGAGGCGTTCAAGTTCGCTCCCCCCTCGGGACGGAACCGCGCGTGGCCGCCGACGCGCGCCGCTCGAACCGACCGCCCACCGCGCGCACGAGTCCCTTCAGTTCGAGCGCGAGGAGCACCGGGAGCGCCTCCGCGACGCCGACGCCGAGCGCTTCCGCGACGGCCTCCGGGAGCGTGCGATCGCCGACGGCCTCGAAGGCGCGGCGCTCGGCCTCGCTCAACCCGACGTCGGCGGCGGACGCCTCGGCCGGGACCTCGATCCCGAGTTCGGCGAAGACGTCGTCGACGCCGCGCACGAGCGCCGCCCCCTCGCGGATGAGCGCGTTCGGGACCGCGGAGAGCGGACTCGCGATCGACCCCGGGACCGCCATCACCGTGCGTCCGAGGTCGAGCGCGTGTTCCGCCGAGATGAGCGAACCGCTCCCCTGCTCCCCCTCGACGACCACGAGTGCGCGGGCGAGGCCCGCGACGATGCGGTTCCGTGCCGGGAAGCGGAACGGCATCGCCGGCACGCCGGGCGTGTACTCGCTCACGACGGTGCCGGTCGCGGCGATGCGCTCGATGAGCGGCGCGCTCGACGCCGGGTACGCCACGTCGATCCCGGACCCGAGCACCGCGACGGTGGGCGCACCCGCGTCGAGCGCGCCCTCGTGCGACGCCGAGTCGATGCCGCGTGCCGCGCCGCTCACGACGATCCACCCGACCTCGCCGAGCCGGCGGCCGAGCCCGCGCGCGATCTCGCGCCCCAGCGGGCTGCACGCCCGCGCGCCGACGATCGCGATGAGCCGCTCCGCGGACGGGAGCGGGCGACCGCGGAGGAACAGCCCCGCGGGCGGATCGTGGAGATCGAGGAGCTGTCCGGGATACCCATCGCTCCCCCGCGCGACGTAGACGGCCGAACGGCGTGCCGGGTCGTCGGTCGGGACGCGGTCAGCCGACACGCTGGAGCGCCTCCTCGGTCGGATCCGCGCGGTACGCGAGTGCCTCACCGACGTGCGCCGGGAGCACGTCGTCGGATCCGGCCAGGTCCGCAACCGTCCGCGCCACCTTGATCGTGCGGTCGAACCCGCGTCCCGTGAGCCCCAGCGTGTCGACCGCCCGCGCGAGCAGGTCGCGCGCGTCGGCGGAGAGCCTCGCCTCGCGCCGCGCGAGCGGGCCCGGGAGCCGCGCGTTGCTCCCGACGCCGAGGTGGTCGAGCCGCGCGCGCTGCCGCTCCCGGGCCCGCTCGACGCGTTCGCGCACCGCGGCGGAGGCCTCCCCGGTCTGTTCCCCGAGGAGCTCTTGCTTCGACAGCCGTGGCACGACGATGCGGATGTCGATCCGGTCGAGGAGCGGTCCCGAGAGCTTCTGCCGGTACTGCTGCGCGCGCGTCGGCGTGCACCGACAGGTCCGCGTGGGATCGCCGTCGAAACCGCACGGGCAGGGGTTCGACGCCGCGACGAGCGTGAAGCGCGCGGGGAACTCCGCCGCGCCGCCCGCCCGCGCCACGACGACGCGCCCGTCCTCGAGCGGCTGCCGCAGGCCCTCGACCGCGTCGCGGCGGAACTCGCTGAGTTCGTCGAGGAACAGGACCCCCTCGTGCGCGAGCGAGACCTCGCCCGGACGCAGGTGTCCGCTGCCGCCGCCGAGGAGACCCGCGGCGGAGATCGAGTGGTGCGGGGCGCGGAACGGACGGCGCTCCGCGAGCCCGCGCGGCAGGATGCCGGCGACGGAATGGAGCTGCGTCACCTCGAGCGCCTCGCCGCGGGAGAGCGTCGGCAGGATCGTCGCCAATCGCCGCGCGAGCATGGTCTTGCCCGCGCCGGGCGCGCCGAGCAGGAGGAGGTTGAGCCCGCCGGCAGCCGCGACCTCGAGTGCCCTGCGGGCCTGGCCCTGTCCCCGGACCTCCGCGAGGTCGGCGGCGGGCGCCTCCGGCTCGCTCGGCGACGCGACCGCCTCGGGCGCCGCCGGGGGCGTTCCGGAACGCAGGAACGCGAGCACCTCGGCGAGCGTCGTCGCCGCGACGACCTCGAGCCCGTCGACGAGGGATGCCTCCGGCGCGTTCGACGCGGGCACGACGACGCCGCGCATCCCCGCGCGCGCGGCGGCGATCGCGACGGAGAGGACGCCCGGCGTCGCGACGAGCGACCCGCGGAGCGAGAGTTCGCCGACGAACGCGTACGCCGCCGCCCGCGCCGCCGGCGCCTGGCCCGTCGCGACGAGCACGCCCATCGCGACGGGGAGGTCGAGTCCGGGGCCGTCCTTGCGGAGGTTGCCCGGCGAGAGGTTCACGACGACGCGGCGCAGCGGCCACTCGAGCCCGCTGCTCTCGACGGCGGGACGGATGCGCTCCCGCGCGTCCTGCACGGCCGCGCCGGGGAGCCCCGTGAGGATCAGCGACGGGAGTCCGCGGCCGATGTGCGCCTCGACGACGAACGGCATCCCGCGGACCCCGATCACCGAGACGCCCGTGACGCGACCGTACATGGGCGGCGGACGCTAGCGCGCGGTGCTGACAGCGATCAGAACGCGTCCTCGAACACGTGCACCTCTGCGCCGCGCGCGAGCAGGCGCACGCTCGCGACGTCGAAGCGGATCGACGCGGACGCACGCGTGCGATCCGTCGCGAGGAACGCTTCCGTCACGCGGCGGATCGTCCGACGCTTCGCCGGACCGACGGCCTCCCAACCACCACCGAAGGTCGCAGAGGTCCGAGCCTTCACCTCGCAGACGACGAGCGTCCCGTCGCGCTCGAGGACGAGGTCGAGCTCGCCGAGCGCGCACCGCCAGTTGCGGGCGACGAGCCGGTACCCGAAGGCGAGGTACCGATCGAGGGCGGCCTGCTCGCCGGACCTCCCCCGCACCGCGCGCGGATCCGACACCGCGCGCACGTTAGCCGCAGGCACCGACACCCGGCGGGGTTTGACCCGGAGCGCATCGGCGGAGCAGACTCCGGGTCCGATCCGCAGGAGGCGCGGCCTTCCCCCCTCGCCGAACCGAGAGGAAGGGGACGACCATGCGGCACCGCACCTCTGGCCGACGGGAGCGGCGGCGGGCCGTGGCCACGGTGGTCGTCGGCGCGCTCGCCCTCGCAGCAGTGCTTCCGGGCATCGCGGCGGCGCTCACGACCGACGACGCCCCGACGACGTGGAACTGGCAGCTCGACGCCCAGGGCTCCGACGACGAGCCGAACCAGAAGGACCTCACCGCCCACGCCGCGGCGCTCGGGCAGGACGACACGTTCTGGGTGACCTGGAAGTGGGACGACACCCGCTTCCCCGGTAACAACAGCGGGGACGCATGTTCGCTCTTCGACACGGCGCCCTTCGACGCGCTCGTCGATGCCGCGGTCTGCGTCACCGTGAAGGGGATCGACGCGGAACAGGTGCGCACATCGCCGCGGGTCTACCTCTGCGACGACGACTCGGAGGACCGCTGCTTCGGGGCTCGGCTCGTCGGTTCCGGCTCCGACCTCTCGACCGCGTGCTCGGTCGATTCGACCGCGCCGGAGGCCTTCGGCGGGAGCACGGCCGACACCCAGGCGATCTGCCACGTCGACCTCACTGAGATCGACGCGGGGAGCACCCCGATCCTGCGCAACACCTGCTCGTACCCGTCGCAGGAACCGAACTCCGACCCATCGGACTGCGTCCTCGCCGGCGTCGTGCCGCCGATCGACACGACGCCCTCGACCACGGCCGAGACCACGGCGATCCTCGCCGACGACGTGGCGCTGCCGTCGAACGCGGTGGGAACCGTGGTGTTCCGGCTCTACGCGGACGATCCAGCCGCCGAGACCGAGACGCTCTGCGACACGCTCCTGTACGAGTCGGGCGAGATCGCCGTGGCGGACGGGACGGCGTCGTCGATGGATGACCCGAACCTCGCCGAGCCGGGCCCGTACACCGAGACGATCACGGCGGACACCACCTACAGCTGGGAGGCGCACTTCACGTCGGGGACGGACTTCTATCTCGACGCCGACGCGCCCTGCGGCGAGACGACGACCGTCACCGTCGCGACCGTCGCGCCCTGATCGGACCGAACGCGCGAGGGGGGCGGCCCGGAGGGCCGCCCCCCTCCGCACATCCGCGCCTCAGGAACCGATCGACGGGAGTTCATCCCGCCGGATCTCCTCCACGTTCACGTCGCGGCGGGTGAGCACCCGCACGGAGGCCACGAACCGCGCGGGCCGGAACATGTCCCAGACCCACGCGTCGGTCATCCGGACCTCGACCCATCCCTCGGGTGTTCGCTCGACCTCGACCGCGTTCGCGAGGTAGAAGCGCCGCTCCGTCTCGACGACGTGGGAGAACATCCCGACGACGTCGCGGTACTCGCGGTAGAGCTCGAGTTCGCGCTCCTCCTCGAACCGCTCGACGTCGTCCTCGTCCGGCATCGCGTCACTGTACCCGCCCGGGCCGACCCGGCGGCCCTTGCGCTGCGCCGCGCGACCCGCCACGCTCCCCACATGCCGACGCGCCCGACCCTCCGCGTGGAACGCGGGCTCCTCGCCGCGGGTCACGCGCTCGTCGCGGGCGCCGACGAGGTCGGGCGCGGCGCGCTCGCGGGACCCGTCACGGCCGGCGTCGTCCTCCTCGATGCCGCGCGGAAGGCCCCCGATGGCCTGCGCGACAGCAAGCTCCTGTCCCCCGCGCGTCGCGAAGGACTCGTCCCGGAGATCGAGGCGTGGGCGAGCGCGTCCGCCGTCGGCCACGCGAGCGCCGCGGAGATCGATCACTACGGCATCCTCCGGGCGCTCCGGCTCGCGGGCGAGCGGGCGTTGGCGCAGTTGTCCGACCTTCCGGAGGTCGTGCTCCTCGACGGGAATCACGACTGGCTCCACCGTCCCGCCCGCATCGGCACCTCGCCGCTCGCCGCCGCCGCGCCGCGCGTGGAACTGCGCGTGCGCGCCGACCTCGAGTGCGCGAGCGCGGCGGCGGCGAGCGTCCTCGCGAAGGTGGCCCGCGACGCGATCATGACCGACCTGGCTCGAGCGTTCCCCGCGTACGGGTGGGACGAGAACCGCGGATACGCGAGCGACGGCCACCGGCGCGCGATCGCGCAGCACGGGCCGTGCGAGCACCACCGGAAGACGTGGCAGCTCCTGCCGAGCGGGGTGCAGGGTGAGCTGTGGGCGGGACGCGGACCGGACCCGGGTCCGCCGGGCGCCGCCTAGTCGCTCAGGACTCGGACGGCGCTTCCTCGGCGGCGACCTCGGGGGCGGCTGCCTCAGGGGTCGCGGCCTCGTCGGACGCTCCGCCCTCGGGCGTCGCGGTCGCCTCCGCCTCGGCCTCGGCAGCGGCCTGCGCCTCCGCCTCCGCGATGCGACGCTCGGCCTCCGCCTCGGCCTGCCGCGCCGCCTCGAGCGCCGCGGCCTCGGCCGCGATCTCCTCGGGCGAACGCCGGCGCTCGCGGATCCGCGCCTTGCGGCCGGTGAGCTCGCGAAGGTAGTAGAGCTTCGCGCGACGGACCTTCCCCGGCACGACGACCTCGAACTTCGCGATCGTCGGCGAATGGACCGGGAACGTGCGCTCCACCCCGACGCCGAAGGAGATCTTGCGGACCGTGAAGGTCTCCTGCAGGCCCCCGCCCTGGCGGCGGATCACGACGCCCTGGAAGATCTGGACGCGCTCCTTGCCGCCCTCGACGACGCGGGCGTGGACGCGCACGGTGTCCCCCGGACGGAACGACGGGATGTCGGTGCGCAGGTACGCCTGGTCGACGATGTCGGTGGGGTTCATGGGAGCGGGAATGGTAGCAGGGCGCCCCGGGACGCCCGGGGGGTCAGCGCTCCCCGAGGAGGTCGGGGCGGTTCCTGCGGGTCTTCGCGAGTGCGGCCTCCCGGCGCCAGCGATCGACCTCGGCGTGGTTGCCGGACAGGAGCACCTCGGGCACGGCCATCCCGCGGAACTCGGCGGGTCGCGTGTAGTGCGGGTGGTCGAGGATGCCGTCCTCGAAGGAGTCCCGCCGGTGCGACTCCTCACGGCCGATCACGCCCGGCAGCAGCCGCGTCACCGCCTCGATGAGGACGAGCGCGGGGACCTCGCCGCCGGAGAGCACGTAGTCGCCGATCGAGACCTCCTCGGCCGGAAGCCCCTCGACGACGCGCTCGTCGATGCCCTCGTACCGCCCGCAGATGACGACGAGCGCGGGCTCGGCCGCGAGCTCGCGCACGAGGGCCTGGTCGAGGCGTCGGCCCGCGGGCGACAGGAGGATCGTCCGGCCCGCCCGCGGGCCGAGCGCCTCGACCGTCGCGAAGATCGGCTCCGGCTTCATCACCATCCCCGGTCCCCCACCGAACGGCTCGTCGTCGACCTGCCGGTGGCGGTCCTCGGTGTGGTCGCGCGGGTCGTGGAGGCGCACCTCGACGAGCCCCCGGTCGATCGCTCGCCCGAGGAGGCTCTCGGCGAGCGCGCCGCGGAGGATGCCCGGGAAGATCGTCACGACGTCGATGCGCACGCCCCGAGGCTACCGGGGGCCGCTTGCCTCGGCGAGCGGGCGACGGGAGGATGCGCCGACGATGGGAACGGTTGCCGCGACCCTCCGACGCCTCACCCGCCGTCGGCGCGACGACGTCTACGACCGCATCCGGGACGCGATCCGGGGCGCGCACCGCGTCCCCCGCGGCACGCGCCCCGGCGACCACCTCGCGCTCACCGCGCCGACGATCCGCATCGAGCGACCGGGCGGCGTCTGGGCGTCGGTCGACGCAGCGCTCCGCCCCGAGGCGTGGCGACCGCGGCTCGCCGACGGCGTCGAGGTCGTGGACTTCCCCTCCCGGCGCGGTCGCGCCCACGCGATCATCGCGAGCCCCGATCGCCTCGAGCACTTCCGCGTCGAACCCTGGGAGGCGCGGCTCGCGCGACGGATGGACGGCACGCGGAGCGTCCAGGACCTCATCGTCGAGCAGCTCGAGGAGGAGGGTGAGTTCGACGCGGCCGCCGTGACGCGACTCGTGACGCTCCTGCGCAGCGAGGACCTCCTCGCGACCCGCGCGGTGAACCTCCGGAAGGTCATCCGGCGCGCGCTCGACCCGACCCCGACGCGCCGCGCCCGCGTCTCGGAGTTCGGCCGGAGCCTGCGGGTGGACTGGGCGGGCGTCGAGCGGCTCACCCGATTCCTCCACCGCACCGTCCTCCGCCACGCCTTCCGCCCGGCGGCGGTCCTCGCCTGCGGGATCGTCTCCGCCGCGGGGTTCGCGGCGTTCACCGTGCTCTCCGAATCCCATCGCTTCCGCCTCGGCGACCCGTCCTACGCGGAGATCGCGGTGCTCCTCATCCTCGCCTTCTTCCTCACCGCGGCGCACGAGCTCGGCCACGCGACGGCGCTCGTCCACTACGACCGGCGGGTCATCAGCTCCGGCGTGGAACTCCTCTTCGCGACGCCGACGTTCTTCGTGGACGCCTCCGACGCGCAGACGCTGCCGAAGCGCGAGCGCATCGTCCAGGCGTTCGCCGGTCCGTGGGCCGAGCTCGTGATGGCGGGGACCGCGTCGCTCATCGTGTTCGCCGCACCCGACGCCCCCGCCGCCGTCACGCTCTACCGGTTCGCCCTGTCGAACTACTTCTTCATCTTCCAGAACTTCATCCCGCTGCTGCGTCTCGACGGGTACTGGATGCTCTCCGACGCGATCGACGAGGCGGACCTGCGCGGCGCGTCGTTCCAGTTCGTCCGCCACGACCTCTGGTACCGACTCCGGCACCGGGAACCCATCCGCCCGCAGGAATGGCTCCTCGTCGCCTTCGCGGTCCTCGGGCCGCTCTACGGGGTCTACGCCTTCTACGCGGCGGTCCTCGCCTGGGACCTCGGTCAGGTCGTCGGGGACCTCTGGGCGAACGGCGCGCCGTCGCGGCTCCTCCTCGCGCTCCTCGTCCTCGTCTTCGCCGGGCCGGTGATCCGCGCGGGCTTCGACCTCCTGCGAACGCTTTTCCGCCGCCTCCGCGCGCTCGCCGCGCGCGTGCGCTTCCGCCTCCAGCGGAGCTGGCGCGCGGAGGCGGCGGAGCTCGTCGGGGCCCTGCCGGGCTTCGACGGACTCGGCGACGACGCGCGCGCGGCGATCGAACGCGCGGTGCGCCTCGGGACGTACGCTCCCGGCCAACCCGTCTTCCGCCAGGGCGACCGCCCGACGGCGTTCTACGTCGTGCGCAGCGGCGAGGTCGCCGTCGAGGACCTCGATCCGCACACCGGCGAGGTCCGGGTCCTGCGGACCCTCGGTCGCGGGGCCTCGTTCGGGGAACTCGGGCTCCTCGACATGGCGGCGCGCTCGGCGACCGTGCGCGCGACCGCGGAGACGCAGCTCTTCGAGGTCGGCAAGAGCGCGTTCGACCGGCTCCTGGCCGACACGATCGAGGCGCCACGGTTCGCGCCGTCGATGCAGAACTTCGCGGAGCTCCGGAGCCTGCCGACGTTCCGCCACCTGCCGACGGAGCGGCTCGCCGAGGTCCTCGAGCGCGGTGGCTGGGCGGGCTTCGAGACCGGCGACGTCATCGTCCAGCAGGGCGAGCCGGCCGACGCCTTCTACGTCATCGCCCGGGGTCAGGCGGTCGTCGACATCGACGGCGAGTTCGTCCGCGCGCTCGGCCAGGGCGCCTACTTCGGCGAGATCGCCCTCCTGCACGACGTGCCCCGGACCGCGACCGTCACCGCCGCGAGCGCGATGCGGGTCTTCCGGCTCGACCGCGAGGGGTTCGAAGGGGTCATCGCCGGCCAGTTCGACCGCGGGTTCCCCACTCACTACCGACGTTCCCTGCGGGACATGGAGCACTGACCGTGGCGGCCCCCGGTCCGATGTCCCGGGAGGTTGCGCGGGCGCGCCCTCGGGAGCAGGATGCGCCGACGGGCCGACCGGACAGGAGGGGAACCGCGTGGAGTGGCTGATCCTCGGCTTCGCGTGTGCGGCGACCTACGTCATCGCCCGTGACTTCGTCCGCGAACGTCGCTGGCGCGCCTCCCGACCGGACATCGCCGGGGCGATCGTCGCAGGACTCGCCGCCGCGGCACCCGCGACCGCCGCCGCGCCGCTCCGCGACCTCCTCGGCGACCAGGGCGGCCTCGAGGTCGGCGGCGAGCCCGGGGGGCTCTGGGCGGCGATGGCGGAGCGGATCGACCCGTCGTCGTGGTTCCCGCAGCTCGCCGCGGGCGTCGAGGTCATGGAGTTCCCCTCGCGCTCGGGCAACGACTACGCGCTCGTGCGCAACCCCGAGGGCGACTCGCACTACACGCTCGAGATCTGGGAGGCCCGACTCGCGCAGCTCATGGACGGGACCCGGTCGATCAAGGACCTCATCCTCCTGCGCCTCGAGGAGGAGGGCGACCTCGACCCCGCCGCGATCGCCGCGCTCATCACGATGCTCCGCGTCGAGGGCCTCCTCGAGCCCCGCGCCGTGAACGCGGAGGTCCTCCTGCGGGAGCGCATCGACCCGTCCTCGCCCGGCCGCAGGAAGCTGAAGGAGTTCGCGAAGACGCTCCGCCTGCGCTGGATGGGCGCCGAGCGCTTCACCCGCTGGGCCTACGGGACGGGCCTCCGCTTCGCGTGGTCGAGGCCCGGCGCCCTCGCGTGCACAGCCGTCGCGGCCATCGGGATGGTGCTCTTCGTGCTCACGGTCCGTTCCGGGACATTCTCCTTCAACTACGACCGCGCCCCCATCGAGACCACGCTGCTCATCGTCCTCAGCTTCTTCCTCACCTTCTGCCACGAACTCGCGCACGCGATGGCCCTCGTCCACAACCGGCGACGGGTGATCTCGGCGGGCTTCCTCGTGTTCTTCGGCTCTCCGGCGTTCTTCGTCGACGCGTCGGACGGGCAGATGATCCCCCGGCGGGGGCGCATCTTCCAGGCGTTCGCCGGTCCCTTCGCCGAGCTCGTCCTCTGCGGCGTCGCCTCCGTGTTCCTCTTCCTGTTCCCGGAGTCCCCGGCCGCCCCGCTCCTCTACCGGTTCAACTTCGTGGGCTACATCGTGATCTTCGAGAACCTCATCCCGCTCATCAAGCTCGACGGGTATTGGATCCTGAGCGACCTCATCGGCGAACCGACGCTCCGCGAGGTCTCGACCCAGTACCTCCGGCACGAGCTCTGGGACCGTATCCGCAACCGCAAGGGCCTCACGCCGTACGAATGGTCGCTCGTCGTGTTCGCCCTGCTGGGGACGGCGTTCGCGATCTCGATGACCTGGATCGGCCTCGTCTTCTGGCAGCAGCTGTTCGGCGAGATCGTCGCGAACCTCTGGCGGGGCGGTTGGGGCACCCGCCTCCTGCTCATCGCGTTCGTCCTCGTGTTCGGCGGACCGCTCATCCGCGCCGGCATCGACGCCCTCCGGGCGGTCGTTCGGCGCGCGAAGGCGGGGGTCGCGGCGATCCGCTTCCGCCTCGAACAGTCGTGGCGGGTCGAGGCGGCGGAACTCATCGGCGCGCTCCCGGCGTTCGGCGAGCTCGACGAGGACGTCCTCTCCGACCTCGCCGGTCGGGTCCAACTCGATCAGTTCTCCGCGGGTCAGCCCGTGTTCCGCCAGGGCGACCAGCCCGAGGCGTTCTACGTCGTGCGCTCCGGCGCGGTCGCCGTCGAGGACGTCGATCCCGACACCGGGAACACCCGGATCCTGCGCACGCTCGGGCGGGGCGACTCGTTCGGGGAACTCGGGCTCCTCGACATGGCCCCCCGTTCCGCCACGATCCGCGCCATCGAGGAAACGCAGCTCTTCGTCGTCGGCAAGAGCGCCTTCGACCGGCTGCTCGCGGACGCGATCGAGGCACCGAAGTTCGCGCCCTCGATGCAGAACTTCGCGGAACTCCGGGCGCTGCCGACGTTCCGACGGCTGGCGACCGATCGCCTCGCCGAGGTCCTCGAGCACGGCGAGTGGCGGACGTTCGTCGCGGGCGACGTCATCATCGAGCAGGGCGAGCCCGGCGACGCCTTCTACGCCATCCAGCGCGGCCAGGCGGACGTCGCCGTGGACGGCGAGTTCGTGCGGACCCTCGGCCAGGGCTCGTACTTCGGCGAGCTCGCGCTCCTGAACGACACCCCGCGCACGGCGACCGTCACCGCCGCGAGCGCGATGCGGGTCTTCCGGCTCGACCGAGAGGGGTTCGAGCAGGTCGTGGCGGAACAGTTCGAGGGTAGCGCCATCCCGGCGCACTACCGACGCTCGATGCGCGACATGGAGCACTGAGGGAGGACGACATGGATTGCTGGCACTGCAGGACCACCGCGGTCGGGGCATGCCGCTTCTGCGGTCGAGGGGTCTGCGAGGACCACGCCCAGACCCAGCCGTACGTGCTCGAGCTCTTCAAGGGAAGCGGCCCCACCCGGGCGCTCGTCGTGGAGGACGCCCTGTTCTGCGGCGCCTGCACGCCGAGGCCCGACCCGCTCGACCTGCCCGAGCTCGACGTGTGACGGGAGTCACGCGGACCCCGTGATGCCGGCGGCGCGCGACAGCGGCCCGCTGGCACAGGATGTGGCGGTACCCGTCCGGGAGTCGGCGGGGAGGACGAGCGGAAGCGAGGGAGCGATGGCCGGAGCGAAGAAGGTCCAGCCGAAGAAGGCTGCGTCGAAGAAGGCCGCGCCGAAGCGCGCGGCGACCAAGAGCACTCGGGAGAGCCTGCGGGGCGGCAAGAAGTCGATGGCGATCCTCCCGGTCTAGAAGTCGGACCGCCGTGCGGGATAGGGGCCGGGCCCGCACGGGCCCGGCCCCTTCCGCTCCCCCCCGCCAGGCACGGCCGTTGTGACGCCCGTCACAGTCCACCGGCACCGGCCATCACAGAGTGGGTTGTGACCGAGGGCACCCCCCGGGAGTGACCCGCGATGCGGCGGGACTCGGTTGCGCGGGGGAGGATGCCCGAGTCAGGCGCACCGACGAGCAGCGAGGATCGGAGAGGGGAGGCGGAGCACATGGCGGAGAAGAAGAAGGTCCAGCCGAAGAGGGCGGGCAGTTCCGCGGCCGGCGCGAAGAAGGTCGCGAAGAAGTCCACCCGCGAGAGCCTGCGAGCCGCCAAGGGCAGGCCAATCGCGTAGCCAGCGCAGCCACGACGACTCGGAAGGAGGGGGAACCACATGGCAGAGAAGAAGAAGGTCCAGCCGAAGAAGGCGACGGGCGCCGCTGCCGGCAAGAAGAAGGTCGCGAAGAAGTCCACCCGCGAGAGCCTGCGAGCCACTCGCTCCAAGATCGGCTAGCGGCTCCGACGGCAACCAGGACACGAGCCTCACGAACTCGACGGAAGGAGGGAAACCACATGGCGGAGAAGAAGAAGGTCCAGCCGAAGAAGGCGGGCAGTTCCGCGGCCGGCGCGAAGAAGGTCGCGAAGAAGGCCACCCGCGAGAGCCTCAGCGCGAAGGTCGGGAAGGTGATCTAGGTCCTCTGGAGCGAAGCGAACGGCGGGCCCGCAAGGGCCCGCCGTTCCTGTTTCCCCGGCCGTGTGGCCCCGCCACCCCTGCCGCGCTAGGCTCCGCCCCTGATGTCGCCCTTGGACCAGACCGCGGTCGTCGAGAAGGCCATGACCCAGTCCCCCACCTTCGTGGGGGTCCCCCGCGCGCACGTGAAGGACTTCGCCGCGCAGGGCCGGGTCCGCGCCTACCGCCGAGGCACGTACCTCTGCCAGCAGGGCGACGAGGCCGACCGGGTCTACTTCCTCGTGAAGGGCCGGGTCGAGATCAGCTCGATCTCCCTCACCGGCAACCGGATCCTCCACGCGACGGTCGACCAGCCCCAATTCCTCGGGGAGCTCCCCGTGCTCGGCGAGATGGATCGCACGGCGGACCTCCTCGCCCTGGAGGACAGCGAGGTCTGGAGCATCGCGGCGGGCCGGTTCCTCGACTTCGTGACCTCGGAGCCGTCCGCCGCGCGCCAGGTGCTCGCGGCGCTCGCCCGCCAGGTCCGCGAGCACGAATCGTTCGTGGACGACCTCCTGTTCCTCGACCTGAAGGGCCGGGTCGCCAAGCGCCTCCTCCAGATGGGCACCTCGACGCTCTCGGAGCTCCCCGAGGACGGCTCCTCGATCCCGGCCGTCACCCACGCGGACCTCGCGAGCCTGTGCGGCGGGAGCCGGGAGAACGTCTCGCGGATCCTCTCGGACCTCCAGCGCCGGGGCGTCGTCTCACGCGAGGGCTCGCGCTACGTCCTCGCGAAGGTCTCGTACCTCGCGCGGCTCGCCGCGCTCTAGCCTTCGTCGGGGGCGGTGAGCCCCGGCAGGTCTCGGACGACGATCCGCCGCTGCCCGACGTCCACGGAGACGAGCACGTCGCGGAGCACCGGCACGAGGGTCTCCTCCCCCGCCCGCACGACGCTCCAGACGTCGTTCGCCGGGGTGTGGATGACATCGGAAAGCACGCCGAGGTCGCGGCCGGCGTCGGTCGCGACCGCGCACCCGACGAGGTCGTGGTCCCACCAGGAGCCCTCGGGAAGCGGCGGCGAGGACGACGCCGGCACGACGAGGGTCTTCCCCGCGAGGGCCTTCGCGACCTCGCGGTCGGCGACGCCCGCGAACGTGACGAGCAGGAGCCCGCGGTGGCGGCGGGCGGCGGTCACGGTGAGCGGGCGGCCGTCCTCGAGGTGGACCGTCGCGCCGGGGTCGAAGCGGCTGGCGACGTCGGTGAGGACGACGACCGCGAGTTCGCCCCGCACCCCGTGGGGGCGGCTGATGCGGCCGACCGCGACGGTCGGCTCCGCGGTCATCCCTCCGGGTCGAGGATCTCGACGGAGACGCGGCGGTCGTCGCGGATCGCGGCGGCCTTCACGACGCTCCGCATCGCGCGGGCGATGCGGCCGCCCTTGCCGATGATCCGACCCATGTCGGCCTCGGCGAAGGAGAGCTGGAGGAGGGTGCCGCGGTCGTCCTGCACCTCGGTCACGCGGACGGCGTCGGGCTCATCCGCGAGTTGCTTCGCGATGAACTCGAGGAGTTCCCTCACGCCTCGGGCTGGGGCTCGTCGGCGGACGTCTCGGCGGCGGGGGCCTCGACCTGCGGTTCCTCGACCGGGGCGGCTTCTGCGGCCTCGGCCGTCGCGGCCTCCGCGGCCGCTGCCTCGGCTGCGGCGGCGGCCTTCGCTGCCTCCGCCTCGGCCTTCGCGGCGGATGCGGCGGCGGCCTCGGCTGCTGCGGCGGCCTTCGCGCCGACGCGCGGCGGGCGCTTGCGCGCGCGCTCGCCGCCACGGGGCTTGCCGGCCTCGGGGCGCTCGGCGACGAACTTCGGCCAGATGCCGACCTTGTCCATGAGGTTGCGGACGGTCTCGCTCGGCTGGGCGCCGGTGCGGAGCCAGTGGAGGGCGCGGGCCTCGTCGATCTCGATCCGCGAGGGCTCGTCGAGGGGGTGGTAGCGGCCGATGTTCTCGATGAAGCGGCCGTCGCGGGGGGAGCGCTGGTCGGCGACCACGACGCGGTAGAAGGGGCGCTTGTTCGCCCCGAGCCGCCGAAGCCTGATCCTCGTGGTCATCCGGTCTCCTCGCGCCCGCGGGCGCCTTCGGGAACCCTCCGCGGGCGGGACCGCCCGCGGGAGCCCCGATGATAGCCGCAGGGTCCTCCGCCCGACACCCGCCGGGCGGGCGGCCTAGGCCCGGGTCCCGCCCCCGGGGACGAGGTCGGCCGGGGAGTCCGGTGCCTTCGCCTCGTCCATCGCCTGACAGACGACCTTCGTCGTGCCGTCCTTCGACATCGAGACCCCGTAGAGCATCCGGGCGATCTCCATCGTGCGCTTCTGGTGGGTCACGATGAGGACCTGGGAGTCCGCGGCGAACCCACCGACGAGCTTCAGGAACCGGTGGAGGTTCACGTCGTCGAGCGCGGGCTCGACCTCGTCCATGAGGTAGAAGGGCGAGGGCCGCGACCGGAAGATCGCGAACAGGAACGCCATCGAGGTGAGCGCGCGCTCCCCGCCCGACAGGAGCGAGATGCGCTTCATGCGCTTGCCGCCCGGCCGGGCCTCGATCTCGATGCCGGTGTTCAGGAGATCGGTCGGCTCGGTCGCGACGAGTCGCCCCTCCCCGCCCGGGAAGAGTTCGGCGAAGAGCCGCTCGAACTCCGCCGAGACGTCGCGGTAGGCCGAGGCGAACGTCTCGACGATCTCGTCCTCGATGCGGCGGATCACCTGGAGGAGGTCGCGGCGGGCCTTGCGGATGTCGTCGAGCTCGCGCGCGAGGAAGTCGTGACGCTCCTGGAGCGCCTCGAACTCGCCGCCCGCGAGGAGGTTCACGCGGCCGAGCAGGCCGAGCCGGCGCTGCACGAGTTCGGCCTTGCGCTCGAGCGTGCCGACGTTGTCGTCGTCGCGGAGGCGTCCGAGGACGGCCTCGGGGTCCTCGCCGTGGCCCTCGCGGATCAGGCGTTCGGCGTCGCGCATCCGGCGCTCGAGGTCGGCGCGGGCGCGGTCGTCGTCCTCGTAGGACTCGCGGAGCCGGTCGAGTTCCATCGAGGCCTCGCGCCAGCGGCGGTTCACGTCGGCCTCTGCCTCCATGGCCTGCGACTGCGCGGTCGCCGCGGCGGCACGCGCGGCGGCGGCGGCGTCGGTGGCGGCCGCAGCGGTCTCGAGGGCCGCCTCCGCCGCCGCGCGCGCCGCCCCCTCGCGGTCGAGCGCGGCCGCGAGCGACGTCGGATCGTCGGCACCGAGGCGTCCGAGTTCGGCCTCGAGGCCGGAGATGCGAGCGGCGAGGCCCGCCGCGTCGCGACGCAGCGTCTCGACGGCGACCCGCGCGGCGACCGGGGCCTCGGGCTCGGCGGGCAGTGCCGGGAGTTCCTCGGCGCGGGGCGCCGCGGACTCGAGTCGGTCGCGCCAGGTGGCCGCAGCCTCCTCCATGCCGGCGAGTCGCTGACCGAGGAGTTCCTCCTCGCGCGCGAGCGCGGCGGCGTCGGATTCGAGCTTCCCGAGGCGGTCGGCCGCCGCGGTGATCGCGGCGTCGGAGCCCTCGATCGCGGCGTCGGCGTCGGCGAGCCCCGCGACGGCGACGTCGAGCCGGCGACGCAGCGGCGTGAGCGCCCCGCGCGCGCCCGCGACCTCGTGCTCGGCGACGTCGAGTTCGCGGTCGAGGTCCTCGATGCGCTCGGCGCGGTCGGGGACGGTGCGGATCGTGACGGGGCCGAGGAGCAGGCCGTCGCGCGTGACGAACGAGGCGCGCCCGTGCTGCGCGGCCTTCCCGACGGCCTCTTCGACCGAGTCGGCGAGGTAGACGTCGGACAGGAGCGTCGCGACGATCCCGCGGACCGGCGCGTCGGCGTCGACGACGGACAGGAGCGGGCGCTCTCCCTCGAGGACGAGCGCCGCACCGCCGCCGCCGGCGATCGCGATCGTCGCGCCGCCCGCGCCGGGCGCGTCGCGGAGCGCCGCCGCGCCGTCGTCGTAGACGACCGCGTCGACGAGCGGGCCGAGCGCCGCGGCGAGGGCGGCTTCCCAGCCGGACCTCGCGCGGACCATGTCGCCGAGCAGCCCGAGGGCGGGGGTGGGTCGGCGCGCGAGGAACCGGGCGCCGTCGCTCGCGCGGAGGTCCTCGAGACGCGCCTTCGCGACGTCGCGGCGGTTCTCGGCGACGCGCAGGCGCTCCTCGAGGGTGGCGATCTGTTCGGCCAGGGCGGCGCGCTCCCCCTCGATCGTCCCGCGGCGCCCGGCGAGCGGCGCCGACTCCGCGTCGAGCCGTTCGGCATCGGCGCGGGCGTCGTCGATCGCCCGCTCGGCGGCGGCGCGACGGGTGCGGACGTCCTCGAGGTCGGCCTCGACGCGGGCCCGCTCGCGGTCGGAGGCGGCGAGCGATTGGCGGAGCATCTCGATCTCGGCCCGTCGCGCCGCCGCCTCCTCGAGGAGCCTGCGGCGCTCGTCCGCGGCCAGTCGGTGTTCCTGGGTCGCCTGGCGGAACGCGCGCTCGGCCTCCTCGAGCGCGATCTCGGCTCCGCCGAGATCGCGCTGCGCGGTCGCGAGCGACTCGCGCGTCGCGCGGAGGTCGCCCTCGAGGGATTCGATCCGCACCCCGCGGGTGGACTCGGCGGCCAGACGCTGGCGCGCGTCGGCCTCGGCCGCGACGGCGCGGCGCAGTTCGGCCTCGGCGGCCGACCGCGCCTCCTGGGCCGCGGCGAGCGCATCCTCGGCCTCCTGGAGCGCCCACGTCGTGCGCGCGCGCTCGTCGGCGACCGTGCCGACGCGCTCGCTCAGGTCGTCGAGCTGTTCGCGCGCCTGCGCGCGCGCCGCCTGGCCGGCGTCCCAGCCGCCCTCGCGGGCGGTGTGCTCGGCGCGGAGCGCGCGCAGGCGCGCCCCCGCGAGCAGGACGGCGACGGCCTCGGCCTCGGCGCTCAGCTCCTCGTGGCGCTTCGCCATGTCGGCCTGCTGGCGGAGCGGCTTCAGCTGGCGGCGGAGCTCGGCGAGGACGTCCTGGAGGCGGAGGAGGTCCTGGTCGAGGCCCGCGAGCTTGCGCTCCGACCGCTCCTTGCGGCGGCGGTGCTTCGCGATGCCCGCGGCCTCCTCGATGTAGGTGCGGCGATCCTCCGGCCGCGCGTTCAGGACCTCCTCGAGCTGGCCCTGGCCGACGACCGTGTGGAGCGCGCGGCCGATGCCGCTCTCCGACAGGAGCTCCTGGACGTCGAGCAGCCGGACGAGCTGGCCGCCGATCCGGTACTCGCTCTCCCCCGAGCGGAAGATCGTGCGGCTGATCTCGATCTCGGTGAGCGGGACCGGGATGAGCCCCGCCGCGTTGTCGATGACGAGCTTCACCTCGGCGATGCCGAGGGCGGGTCGCTGGGGGCTTCCCGAGAAGATGACGTCGGCCATCTGGCCGCCCCGGAGCGACCGGGCGCCCTGCTCGCCGAGCACCCAGCTGATCGCGTCGACGAGGTTGGACTTCCCCGAACCGTTCGGACCGACGATGACGCTCACGCCGGGCACGAAGTCGAGGACGGTCCGGTCCGCGAAGGACTTGAACCCGCGGAGCTGGAGGGACCGGAGGAACATCGCCGCGGATACTAACAGCGGTGTGATTCGCCCGCCAGCCGGGCCGCGCGCGGGCCCGTCAGCTCTGGCACTGCGGGCAGTAGTAGCTCGTCCGCCCGGAGACCTTCACGGTCTGGATCTTCGACCGGCAGCGCCGACAGGGCTGTCCGGCCCGACCGTGGACCTTGAGTTCGCTGCCGAACGCCCCCGGCTTGCCGAACAGGTCCACGTAGGCCTCGTCGGGCAGCGTCGTGCCCCGGTGGCGGATCGCCTCCTGGAGGACCTCCTGGAGCGCCCGGTAGAGGCGGCGGACCTCCTGGGAGGAGAGCGTGTCGGACATCCGATCGTGGCGCAGCCCGGCGTGGAACAGCACCTCGTCGGAGTAGATGTTCCCCAAGCCCGAGATGAACTTCTGGTCCATGAGGATCTGCTTCATCTTCGCCTTGCGCTGGACGAGCGCGCCGCCGAAGGCGTTCCAGGTGAAGACGTGGTCGAGCGGGTCGATCGCGATGTGCTGGAGCTCCTTCACCTTCCCGAGGTCGTCGGCCGTCGTCACGAAGAGCTCGCCGAACGTCCGGGGGTCCACGAAGCGCAGGTCGCCGCCCTGGGCGAACGTGATGACGACGTGGGTGTGGGGCGGCAGCGGCACCCGCTTCGTCGCCCGGAGGAACTGCCCGCTCATCCCGAAGTGGACGACGAGCACCTTGCCGTCGTCGAGGGCGACGAGGAGGTACTTCCCGCGCCGCTCGACCTTCGTCGCCTTCCGGCCGACGAGGAGGTCGACGAACTCCTTGCGCTTGCCGTGGCGGCGGATCGCGCGCATCGCGTTCTTCGACGGGCGCACCTCGACCTCGGCGATCTTGCGGCCGACGACGTCCTTCTCGAGGTCGCGCCGCATCACCTCCACCTCGGGGAGCTCCACCTACGCCTCCCCTCCCGCGCGAGCGTCGAGCACCTCGAGCGCGACCCGGGCGGCCTGCTGCTCGGCCTCCTTCTTCGAACGCCCCTCGCCGTCGCCGAGCGCCTCGCCGCCGAGGACGACCGTCGCGCGGAACTCCTTGCGGTGGTCGGGCCCGCGCTCCTCGATGCGGTACTCCGGCACCTCGTGCAGTTCGGCGGAGGCGCGCTGCTGCAGGAGCGACTTGTAGTCGCGACCGCCCTCGCCGCGGGCGTACGCGGCGATCCGGGGCCGGAAGAGGCGCTCGACGAGCGCGTGGGCGGCCTCGACGCCGCGATCGAGGTAGACGGCCCCGATCACCGCCTCGAGGGCGTCCGCGAGGATGCTCGGCTTGTCCCGGCCCCCGCCCTTCTCCTCGCCCTTGCCGAGGAACACGGCCTCGCCGAGACCGAGCGAACGGGCCACCTCGGCGATCGCGGTCATGTTCACGATCGCGGCGCGCAGCGGCGCGAGTTCGCCCTCGTGGAGCTCGGGGAACCCGAGGTAGGCCATCTCCGCGATCGCGAGATCGAGGACGGCGTCCCCGAGGAACTCGAGCCGCTCGTTGTGCCCGTCGAGCCCCTCCTCGAACG
>JBJTYK010000075.1:0-4164 GCA_046082745.1 Actinomycetota bacterium
GGGTGGGCGCGCCGCGTGGAGCGGCGCGCCGGTGCGGGCGGCGAGCGCCTCCGCCCCCTCCGCGTGGTCGGGGTGGTCGTGGGTGAGCAGGATCGCGACGATGCCGCGCGCCGTGCGCTCGACCTCCGCGAGGTGCTCGGCGATCGCGGGACCCGGATCGATCACGATGCTCGGTCCGTCGCCGACGACCCACGTGTTCGTCCCGTCGAGCGTCATGAGCCCGGGGTTCGGCGCGAGGACGCGGACGACGCGCATCACTCCACCTGCTCGATCCGCGCGGCGAGGATCGCCGCGGCGTCGTCGCAGGTCGCGAGCGCCTCGAGGACGCAGCGCGTCGGGAGGTAGAGGTCGCCGTCGCCGCCCGCGAGGAGGTCCGATGGGCGGGCCCACCACGCGTGCTCGGTCTCGCCGCCGTCGGCGCGCGGCTCGAGCGTCCGCGGCGCGAGCGCCGCGAAGAACCGCGCGTCGAAGCGCACCGGGACGTCGGGTGGCGCGACCCAGTGCGAGATCTCGACGAGCCGGCCCGCCGTCGGCGGATCCGCGTCGACCGCCCCGAGCGGATCGTCGGTCCCGACCGCGCCGCGCCCGGTGAGCGCGAGCCCGACCTCCTCCGCGAGTTCCCGGAGCGCGCACGCGCGTGCGGCCTCGGCGGGTTCCCCGAACCAGCGGCCGGCGAGCGCCGCGTCGTCGGGCTCGACCGCGCCGCCGGGGAAGACGACGAACCCGGGGAGGAACCGGTGCCCCGCCCCGCGGCGCAGCACGAGGACCTCGGGTCCGCGTGCGCCCTCGCGCGCGAGGACGACGGTCGCCGCGGGGCGGGGCGCGTCCATGCGGCGGATTCTCGCAGGTGCCCGCGACGCTAGGCTTGCGGCGTGGGAGCAGCCGGCGCGCGGATCCGTGCGGCGATCGCGGAGCGCGGACCGATCACGTTCGCCGAGTACACCGAGATGGCCCTCCTCGGTCCCGGCGGCTTCTTCGAGGATCCACCCGTCGGGCCGACGGGGGCCTTCCTCACCGCGCCCCACGTCCACGCGGTCTTCGCCGACCTCGTGCGCTTCGCGCTCGCCGACCTCCGCGACGGGCTCGGCCGTCCCGACCCCTTCCGCGTCGTCGACCTCGGCGCCGGCGACGGAACCCTCGCCGCGGCGCTCGCCTCGGGCTTCCGCGACCTCGACGGCGTCGCGTGCGCGATCGAGGGCGTCGACGCGAGCGCCGGCGCCCGCGCGGCGATGGCGGCGCGGGGCATCCCGTCGGCGGCCGCGCTCGCCGACCTCGCGCCCGGCGATCCCGCGGTCGTCCTCGGCAACGAGGTCCTCGACAACCTGCCGTTCCGCTGGCTCCGCGGCGGCGACCGCGGACCCGTCGAGCTCCGCATCGACGCGAGCGGCGACGCCTTCGTCCCGGTGGAATCCCCCTGCGATCCGTCGCTCGCCGCGCTCGCGGGCGATCTCCCCGCGGGCGTCGACGCGTTCGTGTCGCCCGCCGCGCTCGCGCTCGTCGACGCGCTCGCCGCGTGGCTGCGCCGCGGGTACGCGCTCCTCATCGACTACGGCTGGCCCGACCGGCCCGCCCACGAGGTGCACGGCTACCGCGACCACCGGCTCGAGGGAGACGTCCTCGCCGATCCGGGCTCGCGCGACATCACCGCCGGCGTCGACTTCGGCCCGATCTCGCGCCGCGCGACCGAGCGCGGCCTCGTGGTCCTCGGCGAGGTCCGCCAGGACGACGCGCTGCGCACCCTCGGCTACGAGGACTGGCAGGACGCGCAGCGCGAACGGCAGGCGGCCGCGCGCGCGGGAGGCGACGCGGTCGCGGAACTGCGGATCTGGGAGGGACGGGGGCTCGCGTCGATCCTCGTCGACCCCGAGCGCATGGGCGGGTTCCGCTGGCTCCTGCTCGGGACGCCGGGGCTCCCCGCCCCGACCTGGGTCTAGCGGTCGACGTCGCCGACGACGAAGAAGATCGAGCCGAGGATCGAGATGAGGTCGGGGACGAGGTTCCCCGGCAGCATCGCGGACAGCACCGAGACGTTCGAGAACGACGCGGTGCGCATCTTCAGGCGGTACGGCTGCTTCTTGCCGTTGCCGACGACGTAGTAGCCCATGAGCCCGAGCGGGTTCTCGGTCCGGACGTAGACCTCGCCGTCCAGCGAGAGCTTCTTCGGGAGCTTCTCGACGCGGTACGGGCCCGCGGGGAGCTTCTCCATGCACTGCTCGATGATCTTGCACGACTCGTGCATCCGCTGGAGGAGCACCCAGAGCCGGTCGTACGAGTCGCCCTGGCGTCCGACCGGCACGTCGAAGTCGACCTCGGCGTACTTCTCGTACGGCTCGTCCTTCCGCAGGTCCATCCCGACGCCCGAGCCCTGGATCGTCGGGCCGGAGCAGCCGTAGGCGATCGCCATCTCCGGCGGCAGGATGCCGACGTCGCGGGTCCGCGCGTGGATGATCTCGTTGCCGAGGACGAGCGTGTCGAGGTCCTTCAGCTTCTTCCGCACGTGGCGCAGGACGTCGGCCGCCTCCTTGAGGAAGCCCGCGGGCAGGTCGTCCTTCAGGCCGCCGACGCGCGCGTACGAGTGGTGCATCCGCGCGCCGGTCGCGGACTCCATGAGGTTCTGGATCATCTCGCGCTCGATGAAGGAGTAGAAGAGCGGCGTCATCGCGCCGAGCTCGAGCGGGTAGGACCCCATGAACATCAGGTGGTTCAGGATCCGGTTCCACTCGGCCATCATCGTGCGGATCCACTGCGCGCGGTCGGGGACCTCGAGGCCGAGGAGCCGCTCGACGGCGATGACCCAGCCGAGCTCGTTGTTGAACGCGGAGAGCCAGTCGTGGCGGTTCATGAGGACGAGGACCTGACGCGCGTCGCGGACCTCCGCGAGCTTCTCCGGTCCGTGGTGCATGTAGCCGATCACCGGCTGCGCGCGGGTGATGACCTCGCCGTCGAGGTCGAGCACGACCCGGAGGACGCCGTGCGTCGAGGGGTGCTGCGGCCCGATGTTGAGGAGCATCTCCTCGGTGCGGAGCTCCCGCGCGGGCGGCACCTCGATGTCGACCCCGCCGCCCCGCACCATCCAGTGCTCGGCGACCGACGAGACGGTCCGGCGCTCCTCGGTGTCCACGGACCGCATCCTACCCACCGGCCGCCCGCGGCGGGGGGCGCGGTACGCTCGCCGCCATGACGCCCCCCGGCGCGCGCCGCGGCCTCCCCTCGATGGACGCCCTCCTGCGCTCCGAGCCGGGCCGGCGCGCGCAGGCGACGTTCGGCCGACCGCTGCTCAAGCGCTGCCTCGCGGAGGTCCTCGCGGGGGCGCGGGCGGCGGCGGCCGGTGGCCAGCCCGTCCCGGACGCCGACGACCTCCTCGCCCGCGCGGTGGCCGCCGCCGCCCGCGCCGCCGGCGGTCCCGTCCCGGTCATCAACGCGACCGGCGTGATCCTCCACACCGGGCTCGGCCGCGCGCCGCTCCCCGCCTCCGCGTTCGCCGCGATCGAGCGCGCGGCGCGCGGCTACAGCGACCTCGAGATCGACCTCGCGACCGGGGGACGCGGACGGCGTTCGTCGCGCGCCGAGACGCTCCTCGTCGCGCTCACCGGCGCCGAGGCCGCGCTCGTCGTGAACAACGGCGCCGCGGCGCTCCTGCTCGCGCTCGCCGCGCTCGCGAAGGGGAAGCAGGTCCTCGTCTCGCGCGGGGAACTCGTCGAGATCGGGGGCGGCTTCCGGATCCCCGACATCCTCGCCGCGTCGGGCGCGAAGCTCGTCGAGGTCGGCACGACGAACCGCACCCGCGTGGCGGACTTCCGCGAGGGATGGACGGAGCGGACCGCGATGGTCCTCAAGGTCCACCCGAGCAACTACCGCGTCGTCGGCTTCGCGGAATCGCCGACGGCCGCGCAGCTCGCGTCGCTCGCGCGCACCCGCGGCGTGCCCTTCGTCCACGACCTCGGCTCGGGGCTCCTCGAGGAGGGCGCGGTCGCCGACGAACCGGCGGCCGTCGCCGCCCTCGCCGACGGCGCGGACCTCGCGCTCTTCTCGGGCGACAAGCTCCTCGGCGGCGCGCAGGCCGGGATCGCGGTCGGCCGGGCCGACCTCGTCGAGCGGATGCGGCGCCACCCGATCGCGCGCGCGGTGCGCATCGACAAGCTCCAGGTGGTGGCGCTCGAGGCC
>JBJTYK010000076.1:0-2111 GCA_046082745.1 Actinomycetota bacterium
TCCCCGCGTCGTAGAAGGCGTCGCACGTCCCGGGACAGGAGATCGAACCCGGCGACGAGGTGACGGTGCCGGTCGCCCCCGCGATGAAGGTGGGATCGACCGTGAGGACCGGGAGCAGGATGAAGTCGGCGCTCACGTCCACGTCCGTGGACAGGTCCACCGTGCAGGTGGCGCCGGTCTTGTCGGTCTCCTGGCACGGGCCCGTCCAGGAGCCGAAGCGTGACCCCGCGGTCGACGTGGCCGTGAGGACGACGATGGTCTTCGTCCCGACGTCCGCATCGCAGGTCGAACCACAGTCGATCGGGCCGTTCGCTTCGCCGATCGTCGACGTGACCGTCCCCAGACCCGTGCCGGGCTTGGTCACCGCGAGGTGGTGGAGGATCCGCGTGAAGTCCGCGGTCACGGACCGCGCCTGATCCACCGTCACGGTGCACGACGTCGCGGAACCGTACGAGGCGCAGGCGCCGCCCCAGGTCACGAACGCGTCCGCGTCCGGCGTCGCCATCAGGGTCACGATCGTGTCGTGGTCGTAGATGCGCGAGCAGGTGGCCGCGCGGCACGTCACGTCGCTCCACGTCACCTCGCCGCCCCAGGTGCCCTGGGAGGTCGCGGTCAGGTCGAACGTCCAGCGCGCGATGAACGCGGCGGTGACGGTGGAGGTTCCCGCCATGGTCAGGGTGCAGTCCGCCGCGCTGCCGGCGGACGCGCACGACCCGCCCCAGCCGACGAAGCGCGAGGACGGCGCGGCGACGGCCGAGAGCGTCACCACCGTGTCCGGATCGAGCCACTCGCCGCAGTCGGACCCGCAGTCGACGACCGTCCCCGCCGCCCCGGTGGTCGCGGTCACGGTGCCCGATCCCCCACCCGTCGAGGACTTCTCGACGATCAGGTGATCGAGGGCGCCGAAGTTGGCGGTGGCGGTCATCCCGGACGCGACGGTCACCACGCAGGTCGGGGTCGTCCCCCACGTCGCACAGGCGCCCGACCATCCGGAGAAGCGCGAGCTCTCGGGCGAGGACGCGACGAGCGTGAGCGCTGAGCCGAAGGGGAAGGACGCGGAACACGACGACGCGCAGTCCGTGATGCCCGCCGGCGTCGAGGTGACGGAGCCGGTTCCGACGACCGCGGCCACGACGGGCTCGAGCGACGCGAAGGTGACGCTCGCGCTCTTGGCCGCGTTCACCGTCACCGCGCAGGAGGTCGCACCGGTGCAGGCGCCGGAGATGCCGTTCAGCACGGAGGACGCGCCGGGCGAGGCCGCGATCGTGACGATCGTCCCCGACTCGAACGTCGGCGAACACGGCAGCGTGCACGCGACGCCGCCGACGGTCACGGTTCCGCTCCCGGTACCGAGCGGCGTGGCCGAGACGGTGAGCGCGTAACGCGCCTGGAACGCCGCGGTCACGGTCTTGGCCGCCGACATCAGCACCGTGCACTGCGAACCCGAGACCGACGTACACCCGGTCCATCCCTTGAAGACGGAGTTCGCATCCGCGGTCGCCGTGAGCACCGCGTTCGTGTTGTACGCGATCAGCGTCGTCGCGCAGGTCCCGGCGGTGACCGCGGTCGCATCGCACGTCGTCGCGCCGGCGATGGAGCCCTTGCCGTTGCCGTCACCGTTGGTCTTGGCGACGGTGAGCGTCTGCTTCTTCGCGAAGGTGACCGTGACGGTCGTGTCGTTGGCGAGGGTCAGGGTGCACGCCGCGGGCGAGGAACCGGCGACGGGCGCGCAGTTGGTGCTGAAGGACGCGAAGGTGGAGTCGGCGCTCGGCGTCGCGGTGACGGTCACGACGGTGCTGCGCGCGTAGGTCGTGGAACACAGCGAACCACAGTTGATCGGTGCCGTGGTCCCGGTCGCCGACGACGTGACCGTGCCCGTCCCGCCCGGCGCGGCCGCGAGCGATTGTTTGGTGATGGTCAGTTTCCGCGTCGCGCCGGCGGCCATGGCCGGCTCGGCCCCGATGACGGGACCGAGCAGCGACGCGACCAGAACGATGAGGGCGGCGAGGCCCGTCCCTTTCCTCACGGGGAGCATCGTAGCGGGGGGTCCCGTGCGCGGGAAGGGGCGGAACGGCCTGCCGCGCACGGGACCCCCCGGTTCCGTGCCTGCG
>JBJTYK010000077.1:0-5314 GCA_046082745.1 Actinomycetota bacterium
GCGACGTCGCCGCCGCGTCGCGGCGGGATGATCTCGACCGAGACGAGGGGCCGCGACGTGGCGGCGAGGCGGTCGGTGACCTTCACGGCCGCAGTGTCGCACCCGACGAGACCACCCGCGACCCCGAGGCCCCGTGCCTGCCTTCCCGAACCACTACCGAACCTTCACGGTTCCTTACCCCGGTGCGGGGGGAACCGTTACGGGACCGTTGCTAGCGTCCGCGAGGACTCGGAATCCCAAGGAGGCTCATCCGATGGAAACGGTGTTCGGGCTCCCGGCCCATCCGCTCATCATCCACGCCGTCACGGTGCTGCTCCCGCTCTCCGCAGCCGGCGCGGTCGTCATCGCGCTCTCGCCGAACTGGCGGGCGCGCATCGGCTGGCTCGTCGTCGGCCTCGCGGGTCTCGGCGTCGTCGCCGCGTGGCTCGCGCAGGAGTCCGGCGAGGTGCTCGAGGAGGCGATCGAGGAGGCCGAGGGCGTCTCCCCGCTGCTCGAGGCCCACACGAAGCTCGGCGACACCGCGATGTTCTGGGTCGTCCCGCTGTTCCTCGTCGTGCTCGGGTTCATGGCGTACCACGAGTACCGCAAGCGGAACTCCATGCCGGCGCTCACACCGGGCGCCCCGATCGCGCTCGCGCTCGTCGCGCTCGTCGTCGTGGCGTCGGTCGCGACGACCGTGCAGGTCGTGCGCATCGGTCACAGCGGCGCGAAGGCGACCTGGGAGGACGTGAAGATCGTCCCCGGCGCCTACGACGAGGACGAGGAAGACGAGGAGCACGAGGGCGAGGAGCACGAGGAAGGCGAAGAAGAGGAGTCGCTCGCGCTCCGGGGCTCGGCCCCGAGCGGCGCGATCCGCTAGCTAGCGCCGACCTCCGCGAACGCGACGGCCGCCGCCGGGCCCTCCCCGGCGGCGGCCGTCGCTCATCCCTGCGGGTTCGGCGGGAACTTCTCCGGGTTGATCGTGCGCGCGAAGCAGTGCTCGCCCGCCGGATGGACCCAGTTGTCGAAGGCGTCCGCGCCGGAACCGACCGCGCGGCCGTTGCGTTCCGGGGTCGCCTTCGAGAAGGTCGCGCAGACCTCGAACGCGAGGTCGCCGACCACGCGATACGTGTAGGCGTCCTGCGTCTCCGGGTCGGTCGGCGGTCGCCACCCCCTGTTCCACGCGGTGATCGCGTCGACGCTCGCCGGGAGCACGGCCTTCTGCTGGTAGTACCCGACCACCTGGTACTGCAGGTTCGTGAGGTCGTTCACGCGCTGCTCGTCGAGCCGGTACGCGCGGAGCTCCGCAGGCGAGCCGATCACGAAGAACCCGCCGAGGACCGCCACGAGGACGACGGCCCCCGCGACGATCGCGACCGGCCGCGCCTTCGTGCGCCGCCAGCGTCCGCGGAGGTCCTCGAGGTAGTACGCGATGCCGCCCCCGAGCACGACGACGGTGAGCAGGAACTTCAGGATCGAGCGGACCTGGAGTTCGCCGCCGAGGAAGTCGTTCAGGATCCCGACGAGCCGCGCGAGGATCACGACGGCCGCGATGAACATCGAGCCGATGATGACCCAGCGGCGGAAGCCGAGCGCCTCCTTCTCCGGGTGCGCGCGGAGGTCCCGGTTCAGGAACGCCGTGAGCGTGAGGTACACGGGGACACCGACGATGAGGAAGGCGATCGCGCCCCGCGCCGCGCCGGAGTACGGGTCGACGTAGGAGCCGTAGGAGTCGTACGCCGGGTCGGGGAAGAGGTAGTCGACGTAGGCCGTGAGGAGCCCGAGGAGCGAGATGACGTTCCCGTAGAGGGCGATCATCGCCCCGAGCCACAGGGCCACGTCCATCGGTCCGGACCGCGGGCGGTGCTGCTTCTCGTCGCTCATGCCTATAACCCTATGCGACGATGCGCGAATGGCGGCGAGCCCCTCCCGGGACCGGAGCCTCCGCGGCCTCTACGCGCTCCAGGGGGCGGCGGGGGCGACCTTCCTCCCCTTCTACGTGCTGCTGCTCCGGGACCGCGGGCTCGGGGCCGACGAGATCGGGCTCGTGCTCGCGGTGGGCTCACTGGCGAGCGTCGCGATCGCCCCCTACTGGGGCCACGCCGGGGACGTCCGGTTCGGCACCGTGCGCACGCTCCAGATCGCCTGCCTCGGCGCCTGCGTCGCGGCGGTGCTCCTGCTCGGCGCGGGGTCGTCCTTCCTCGCGATCGCGGGCGTCGGCCTGCTCCTCGGCGCGATGCAGAGCCCGCACTCCGCGCTCACGAACTCGCTCACCCTGCGGGAACTCGGCCCGGAACGCGTGACGGAGTTCGGCGCGTTCCGCCTCTGGGCGAGCATCGGCTGGGGGGTGTCGATCATCGCCTTCGGCGCCGTGCTCCAGGCCACCGGCGTCGGCCTCGCGCCCGCGCTCTACGTCCCGGGCCTCCTCGCGCTCGCGCTCTACGTGCGGCGCTTCCCGCGGATCCCGCCCGACGCGGTGCAGGAGATCATCTCGCGCTTCGGCGCCGTCGGCGACGCGCTCCGCACCGCGCCCGCGTTCGCGCTCTATCTCGTCGGGGTGCTCGTCGTCGCGATCTCGACGCACGCGAGCTGGGACTTCGTGCCGCTGCGCATCGAATCCGGCGGCGGCGGACCGTTCCTCGTCGGACTCGCGGGCGGCGTGAGCGCGTTCGTCGAGATCCCGCTCATGCGCGGCAGTTCGCGGCTCATCGACCGGTTCGGCGTGCGCTCCGTCTACCTCGTCGGCATGGCGATCTACGTCGGGACCGCCGTCGCGTGGACGATCTGGGACGGCGCGAACGCCGTCGCGCTCATCTGGGTCGCGACCGGGTTCGGCTTCGGACTCGCCTACGTCACGGCGGTCGTGATGACGGAACGGCTCGTGCCCGACCATCTGCGCAACAGCGGCCAGGCGCTCCTCGCGACCGTCATGTACGGACTCGCGCCGATCATCGGGACCGCGGCGGGTGGTTGGGTCTACGCGAACGTCGGGCCGGAACGGCTCTTCGCGGGCTCGGCGGTCGGGATCGCGCTCGGCGCGGCGATCGTCGCGTACGCGGTGCGGTCGATCGCGCGGCCCGCGCGGGCGGGGGTCACGACCGGCTAGCCGACGAGGCGGAGCAGGGCGGCGGTCGCGGCCGCGAGGGCGACCACCGCGAGGAAGGGCGCCCGCAGTCGCACGGCGATCGCCGCGGCCGCGACCGCCGCGAGCCGGGGCGCATCCACGACGAGCCCCGACGCTTCCGCGAACGACTGGAGCCCGACGAGCGCGGCGAGGAGCGCGACCGGCAGGAACTCCCCGACCCGGCGCACGCGCGGGTCGTCGAGCACCCGCGCCGGGATCGACAGGCCCGCGAGCTTCGTGAGGTAGCAGCCGAGCGCGCCGACGAGGATCCCCGTCCAGAGGCTCACGCGGCCTCCTTCCGCATCCCCGCCGCGAGCGCGACGAGCGCCGCGGCGAGGACCGGGATGCCCGGCGGCAGGACCGGGGCGAGCGCGAGCGCGACGCACGCGCCCGCCGCCGCGACCGCGAGGGTCTCCCGGCCGCGGAGCCGCGGCGCGAGGAGCCCGATGAACGCCGCGGGGATCGCGGCGTCGAGCCCGAGCCGTTCCGGCGACGGGAGCACGCGCGCGCCGAGCGCGCCGAGGAGCGTTCCGAGGTTCCAGAAGAGGAACACCGAGAGTCCCGTCGCGACGAAGCCGAGCCGACCGAAGCCGTCGGGCTCGTGCGCGAGCGCCATCGCCGTCGACTCGTCGATCGCGAGGTGCGCGCCGGTGGCGCGCCGCACGCCGCCGAACGCGAGGAGCCGCGAGATGCCGAGGCCGTAGAGCCCGTTGCGGGTGCCGAGGAGGATCGCGCTCGCCGCCGCCGCGAGCGGCGCGCCGCCGGCCCCGACGACGCCGACGAGCGCGAACTGCGACGCGCCGGTGAACATGAGCGTCGAGAGCGCGCAGGCCTGCGGCACCGTGAGCCCCGCCGCGATCGCGACCGCACCGAACGAGAGCCCGTACGCCCCGGTCGCGACGCCGATGCCGAGCGCGTCGCGGAGCACCTGGCGTCGACGGTCGCCGGACATCCGCGCATCCTCCCACAGCCGACCCGGTACCCTTCCCGCGATGCCAGCGACGATCGACCTCTGGTTCGACCCCTCGTGCCCGTTCGCGTGGATGACGTCGCGATGGGCGCGCGAGGTCGCGGCGCTGCGTCCCGTCGCGATCCGCTGGCGCCTCATGTCGCTCGCGATCGTGAACGAGGGCGAGACGCTCTCGGACCGCCACCGCGCCGCGCTCGAGCGCTCGACGCGCGCGCTGCGCGTCCTCGCGGCGACCGACCGCGATCACGGCAACGACGCGCTCGGCCGGCTCTACGCGACGATCGGCGAGCGCGTGCACCCGGGCGGCCGCGACCTCGACGACGCGGTCCTCGCCGAGGCGCTCGCGGAAGCGGGCCTGCCCGCCGGGCTCGCGAGCGCGGCCGACGACGTCGCGCTCGACGACCGCGTCCGCGGTTCCCACGACGAGGGCCAGGAGGCCGTCGGCACGCGGATCGGCACGCCGCTCGTGCGCATCGGACAGCGGGCGTTCTTCGGACCCGTCGGGAACCCGACCCCGCGCGGGGAGGACGCCGCCCGCCTCTACGACGCCATCGCGGCGCTCGACGCCGTGCCCGGGTTCTCGGAACTCAAGCGCGGCCGCGGGCCCGAGCTCGACCTCACGTGAGGGAGCCCCGAGGGTAGGCTGTGTCCGTGCGCCCCACCTCCACCCTCATGCCCGGCTCGACGAAGCACGGACCGCGCCGCCGGGAACGCCATGGGCTCGGGGCGATCGTCGGCTCGCTCCCCTTCCTCGTCGTCACCTCGCTCCTCGTCGCGGTCCTCGTGAAGACCGCGCTCATCCAGGCCTTCTACATCCCGTCGGAGTCGATGGAGCCGACGCTCCTGCCCGGCGACCGCGTGTTCGTGAACAAGCTCCACGAGGAGACCATCGAGATCGCGCGCCAGGACATCGTCGTCTTCGAGCACGTGACGACCGACGTCGTGCCGACGGAATCGCTCGGGCAGCGGCTCCTGCGCTGGCTCGGCGAGGGGCTCGGGGTCGCGAAGCCGCGGAACGAGGACTACATCAAGCGCGTCATGGGACTCCCGGGCGAGACGCTCGAGATCCACGACCGCACGGTCTACGTGAACGGCATCGCGATCGAGGAGCCGTACCTCACGCGCGACGCGCGGCGGTGCAACGACGACTTCGAGCCGGTGACGGTGCCGGCGGGCGAGTTCTTCGTCATGGGCGACAACCGCTGCAACTCGCTCGACTCGCGCTTCGGCCTCGGGTTCGT
>JBJTYK010000078.1:0-4715 GCA_046082745.1 Actinomycetota bacterium
CCCCCGCGCGCCCGCCGCCAGCGTGGAGGTCGCGCGCGGGTAGGCTCGGAAGCAGGTGATCCACCAAGGCAGCGATCTCCCCGTCGCCCCCTCCCACGCGGTCGAGGGCACCGCGCCGGTCCTCGTCACGGACCTCGCGAGCAAGACGCTCGCGGTCAAGGAGGACGACGCCTTCCTCTACTCCGACCTCGAGGGCGACCTCGACCACGAGAACGACTACGGGCTCGGGTTCTACGTCCGCGACACGCGCTTCCTCTCGCGCTTCGAGATGCGGCTGTCGGGGCGCCGACCGGTCCTCCTGTCGTCGTCGTCGGAGCGCGGCTACCTCGCGCAGGTCGACCTCACGAATCCGGACCTCGTCGAGGGCGGCGAGGTCTGCGCGCCCCAGCAGACGCTGAACGTCCGGCGCGTGCGCGTCGTGGACGGCGGTCTCTACGAGCGGGTCCGGGTGAAGAACTACCGCGCGGAACCCACGCGCCTCGAGGTCTCGTTCGACCTCGGCGCGGACTTCGCCGACATCTTCGAGGTCCGCGGGATGTTCCGGGAACCGCGGCAGCTCCTCGAGCCGCCGCGCGTCGAGGGCCCGGTCGTCACGTTCTCCCACCGAGGTCTCGACGACGTCGTGCGCTCGACGCGGATCACGTTCTCGCGCGACCCCGACCGCGTGACGCCGTCGGGCGACACCGTCGAGGTCGGCTTCCGTCTCGAGCTCGGGCCGTACCAGACGGGCTCGCTCGGGATCACCGTCGAGCCGATCGTCGCGGGGCAGGCGCCGCCGCCGGGCGACTTCGACGTCGCCGTGCACGGCCTGCGGCGCTCGTACGAGGAGTGGGAGCGGGCCTCGACCCGCATCGTCACCGACAACGAGGTCTACAACCAGCTGCTCGATCGCAGCCTCCGCGACCTGCGCGCGCTGTCGACCCGCTGGCCCGACGGCCACGCGATCCTCGCGGCGGGGATCCCCTGGTACGTCGCGGTCTTCGGCCGCGACGCGCTCGTGTCGGCCTTCCAGATGCTCATGGTGAATCCGCGGCCGGCGCGCGACGCCCTCGAGGTGCTCGCGGCGCATCAGGGCACCCGCCACGACGACTGGCGCGACGAGCAGCCGGGGAAGATCCTCCACGAGATCCGCCAGGGCGACCTCGCCGGATCGGGCGCGATCCCGCACACGCCGTACTTCGGCTCCGTCGACGCGACCCCCTGGTACGTCGTCCTCTACGCGCAGTACCTCCGGTGGACGGGCGACCTCGAATTCGCGCGCCGGCTCCTGCCCGCCGTCGAGGCGGCGCTCGCGTGGATCGACCGCGACGGCGACCTCGACGGCGACGGCTTCGTCGAGTACCTCTGCCGCTCCCCGCGCGGCATCCGCAACCAGGGATGGAAGGACGCCCACGACTCGATGGTCCACGTGGACGGACGCCTCGCCGAGCCCCCGATCGCGCTCGCGGAGGTCCAGGGCTACGTCCACCTCGCGAAGCGCCGCATGGCCGACGTCTACGACCTCCTCGGACGCGGCGCCGACGCCGCGCGCCTGCGCGCGGAGGCGGCCGACCTCAAGCGCCGCTTCAACGAGACGTTCTGGCTCGAGGAGGAACGCACGTTCGCCGCCGCCCTCGACGCGGACAAGCGGCCGATCCGCACGATGATGTCGAACGCGGGACACGGGCTGTTCTGCGGGATCGTCGACGACGACAAGGCGCCGGCGCTCGTCCGGCGCCTGTTCGCCCCCGACATGTTCTCGGGCTGGGGCATCCGCACGATGGGGAAGGCCTCGATCGCCTACAACCCGATGAGCTACCACAACGGGTCGGTCTGGCCGCACGACAACGCGCTCATCGCGGCGGGGATGAAGCGCTACGGCTTCGCGCGGTCGGCGAACCGCATCGCGACCGCGCTCTTCGACGTCGCGATGCAGGCCGACCTCCTGCGGCTCCCCGAGCTCTTCTGCGGCTTCACGCGCCGTACGCCGAACCGCCCGGTGCGCTACCCGGTCGCGTGCTCCCCGCAGGCGTGGGCCGCCTCCTCGCCGTTCCTCCTCCTCCAGTCGACGCTCGGCATCTCCGCCCACGCGGACCGGGGGGTCCTCGCGGTGCACCGTCCGTCGCTGCCGACGTGGCTGAACAGCGTCGAGGTGCGGGATCTCCGGGTCGCCGACTCGCGCCTGTCGCTCGTCTTCCGACGCGAGGGCGAGATCACGTCGTTCTCGGTCCTCTCGCGCGAGGGCGACGTCCGCGTCGTGATGGAGGACTAGCCCGAGAGGCAGGCGCCCGTCGGCACCGCCGTCTCACGTCCGAGGACCTCGGCGAGCCAGGGGAGGACCTCGGTCGAGGCGATCGCGTAGCCGATCCCGTCGTCGGTCCGCGACGCGGCGAACACGACGCCGGCGACGCGGCCGTCGACGAGGACGAACGGGCCACCGGAGTTCCCCGGGCGCACGGTCGTCTGGAGCTCGTACACCTCGCGCTCGGCACCGCGACGTCCGTAGATGTCGCGACCGACGGCCGCCTCGATGTAGCGGCCGACCGCGGCGCCGTCGCCGCGCAGCGGTCCGCCGTTCGGGTAGCCGAGGACCGACCCGACCGAGGCGGCGTCGACGACGCCCGCCGCGAGGTCGAGCGGCGGCGGGGCGTCCCGGACGTAGAGGAGCGCGAGGTCGAGCTCGGGGTCGAATCCGACGACCGTGCCGGAGCGGGTCGGGCTGTCCGCCCGCTCGACCTGCGTCTTCCGCACGCCGGCGACCACGTGCGCGTTCGTGAGCACGTAGTCCTCGGCGACGACGAAGCCGGAGCCCTCCTGGATCCGGTCGCACGCCGCCCCGACGATGCGCACGACCGAGCCCGACGCGGACGCGAACGCCGTCCGCGCTTCGACCGTGGTCGGCGGCCGCACGGGCTCCGCGGGGATCGGCGGGATCCCGGAGAAGACGTCGGGGAACCCGTAGCGGTCGAGGAATCCCCGCACCTGCGCGACGAGCGAGGGCGGTTCCGGCAGCGACTCGTCGAGGCTCCGCACGAGCGCGGACCCGCGGATCTCGCGGGAGACCGCGGGCCACGGGCCGCCGACGAGGTTCAGCGACACGAACCAGATCGCGATCGCCATCGCGAGGACCGAGACGGCCGCGCCGCCCGGTCCGTCGAGGAACGCGAGCGGCCCCCGGCGCATCCGACCACGCAGGATCGAACCGGCGATCCATCCGAGGCCGTTGCCGAGCGCGGCGAGGAGGAGGAGGGAGACCGTCGCGGCGGCGACGCGGGGTCCGCCGTCGCCCACGATGCGTGCGACGAGCGGCGCCGCCGCGGCGCCCGCGACGAGGCCGAGCAGGAGTCCCGCGTACGAGCAGGCCTGGAGGACGAGGCCGCGTCGGTAGCCCGAGATCGCCCCGACCGCGAGGGCGACGAGGAGCACCGCGTCGAGTCCGTTCACCCGGCCAGTATCCCCGGGCACGGGGTCTCCGCCCCCGCCGGGGAGGCTGTTGCTGGTCTTGCCCCCGGTCCCTACAATGCGGTCACGGGGCCAGTCGGCCCCGGACCCCTCGACCGCAGCGGTTCCCGACGTGGACCCGTGCGGGTCGGGGCGGACGATCGCCACCGCGACCCCTTCCCGCGCGGCCGGCCGATCACGGGAGCCGAGCGACCCGCCGGACCCCGAGCCGAGCCCCACGGAGCGCAGCCATCACGAACCGCCACACCGACCGGACCGCCGGGGACCGACCCGGCGCCCCACGAGGAGCCTGACCGTGCGCCTCTTCCTCGACACCGCGAGCATCGACGAGATCCGCACCATCAACCGATGGGGCGTCCTCGCCGGCGTGACGACGAACCCGACGCTCGTCGGCCGGGAGGGCCAGGACCCCGACAAGGTCTGGCGCGAGATCCTCGACGAGGTGAAGGGCGACGTCTCGCTCGAGACGACCGAGACCGAGGCGGGCCCGATGTACGAGCAGGGGCTCGTGCTCGCGGCGATGGGTGCGAACGCGGTCGTGAAGGTCCCGATGACCCCCGCGGGGCTCGAGGCGGGCAAGCGCCTCACCGACGAGGGCATCCGCGTGAACGTGACCCTCGTCTTCTCGCCGACGCAGGCGATCCTCGCCGCGGAGATCGGCGCCTACATCGTGTCACCGTTCCTAGGCCGCATCGACGACGCCGCAGCGGACGGCATGCACGCCCTGCGGCAGATCTGCGAGATCTACGCCGTCCAGGGCTACGACACGAACGTGCTCGCGGCCTCGCTGCGGCACCCGATGCATATCGTCGAGGCCGCCCTCGCGGGCGCCGACATCGCGACGATGCCCTACGACGTGTTCACGAAGCTCGTGAAGCACCCGCTCACCGACCTCGGCCTCGAGCGGTTCGCGAAGGACTGGGAGGCCCTGCAGCAGGGTCTCGGCCGGGGAACGAAGGGAGCCTAGGTTGGCGACGGAGAAGGCAGCGCTCGAGGGCAAGGCCGCGACGGAACTGCGGCAGATGGCGGCGGGCCTCGGGATCGCGGGGACGCAGCGCCTGCGCAAGGCCGAACTCATCGAGAGCATCGTCGAGCGCAACGGCGCGGCCGCGGGCCGTGCCAAGCGCGCCGCGACCGCGCCCGAGGCGGTGCCCGCGGCCGCGCCGCGTCGCGTCGAGCGCGAGCCCCGCGCCGAGGACGCGCCGATCCCGATCCGTCGGGACGAATCGCCGCGCCACGGCGGTGGCGGGGGTGGCGGCGGTCGCCGCCGCGGC
>JBJTYK010000079.1:0-2318 GCA_046082745.1 Actinomycetota bacterium
CGACCACGTAGCGCGCGACGAGCGCACCGAGGACGGTCGTCGCGGTCGTGACCGGCGCAGCGAGGTCCGGATGGGGGACGATCTCGGCGAGCGCGCCGTCGAAGTCGAGGAGGATGCCGGCGCGCGGCGCGCGGCGGCGCAGTTCGGCGAGCTCAGCCCTCGAGGGCGGCGTAGTCCGTCCCGAGGTAGATCGCGATGTCGACCTTGTTCTTCACGGTCGACGTGCTCTCGAGCGGCGCGATCCGGACGTCGAGCTGTCCGAAGTACTCGGTCGCGAGGAACTGCGCCTGCGCTTCCTGGTCGGGGTCGCGGTAGAAGATCGCGGTCTTCGTGACGGTCTGCGGGGCGTTCTCGACCTGCTCGGGAACCATCCCGAAGTCGTCCTCGAGCGCGGCGGCGGCGTCGGCGGCGAGGCCGTCCACCGACGAGCCGTTGAAGACCCCGATGCGGATCCCGGTGAGGCTCGGGACCTCCGAGGACGGGGAGGCCGACGGCGAGACCTCGACGGACTCGGTGGGCTCGGGCGAGGGGGAGACCGGCGGCGCGACGGAGACGCGGTCGGGGAAGGCCTGGTTGATGAGCGTGACCCCGCCCACCACGAGGGCGGCGGTGATCAGGAGACGGAGGGTGCTCGTCGCCACGGAGAGGTAGAAGCTCCTGTTCGTCGGTGGCTCGTGCCTGCCCGACATCCTACTCCAGCCCCCTCGCCGGACCGAGCCTGCGGCGCCGACGTTCTCGCAGGCGCAGGAGGCGCCGGACGAGGAGGGGCTCCGCCGCGAGCGCGGCGGGATCGTCGAGCGCCCGCTGCAGGGCGAGCTGGTAGCGGGCGGGCGTGAGGCCGAGGCGCTCGCGGATCAGGCGCTCCTTCGGCAGGGACGGCGAGGCCGCCCACTCCCGCTCGACGTCGAGCACGGCGCGGACCGCCGGGTCGAGCGGGGCGATGGCCCGACGGCGGGCGGGGATGCTCATGGGCGCACGGTACCAAGTGGTCCCGACGCGCCCGGTCAGCCCTGCGGGGCGAGGGCCGAGACCTGACGGACGGCGACCGTCGCGGCGGCGAGCTCCTCGCCCTCGATCCCCGTGAGGCCCCGCAGGAACCGGTCGAGGGCAGCCAGGTCCTCGGCCCGCTCCTCGAGGAATCCCTCGACCGCCTCGTCCGCGGGTCGCGGCGATGCCGCGAGGGTCCGCTCCGCGAGCCGGCGCCGGACGTCGATGAGGTCGTCGCGCAGCGACTGGGCGGCGAGCCGGTTCCAGCGCGTCGTCGCCTCGAGCGCCGCCACCCGTTCCTCGAGCCCGTCGATCGGCGTGCGCTCCCCGACGAGGAGGAACGCGCGCGCGACGTCCTCGACGGGGCGTCCGGTGGACGCCGCGACGGCGACGACGTTCGGTGCGTGCACGAGGAGGTCGTCCTCGCGTCGGCGCTCGGCGAGGTCCTCCGGCGCGCCCGCGTCGACGAGCCGCCAGCGCTCGCGGTCGAGCCGGTCGCGGACGCCCGGCGGCAGGAGATCGGGCAGCGCCGTCACGATGCGGGCGAACGCGTCCCGCCCCTCGTGGACGGCGCGGCCGAGGCGGTCGGGCAGGTTCGTGAGGTACCAGCGCGAGAGGGTCTCGACGAGCCGGTCGACGCCGTCCATGAGCTCGTCGATCACCGCGGGCGGGACCACGCTGCCGTCGAGTTCCTCGATCGCGTTCCAGCGCTCCTCCGCCCCGGTGAGGTCGCGGGCGATGCGGAAGGCGCGGACGATGTCGGCCGGTTCCGCGCCGGTCTCCGACGCGAGGCGCGAGACGAACGTCGGGCCCTGCGCGTTCACGACGTCGTTCGCGACGATCGTCGCGATGAGCTCGCGCCGAAGCGGGTGCTCGGGGAGCAGGTGACCGAACCGCGCGACGACCTCCGCCGGGAAGTACGAGCGCAGGTCCTGCTCGAGGTACGTGGACTCGGGGAGCGCCGAGGCGACGAGCCGGTTCGCGAGGCTCTGCTTCGACCACGCGAGGAGCACCGCGAGCTCGGGTCGGGTCATGCCGCGGCCGTCGCGGGCGCGCTCGAGCATCGCCTCGCCGTCGGGCAGCGCCTCGAGGCGGCGGTCGAGGAGTCCCTCGTCCTCGAGCCGACCCATGAGGTCCTCGATCGCCTCCATCCGCGCGGGCGACGCGGCGGTCTCCTGCGACAGGATCTGCGCCTGGAGGAAGTTGTCGTAGAGGACGTGCTCCACGACGTCCTCCTGGACGTCGTGGAGGAGGCGGTCGCGGGGGGGGGGGGGGGGGGGGGGGGGGGGGGGGTGGTGGGGGGGGGGGGAGGGGGGGGGGGGGAGGGGGGG
>JBJTYK010000080.1:0-8058 GCA_046082745.1 Actinomycetota bacterium
GCGTGGGACGGCGCGCTCCGTGCCCTCGCGGAGCTCGGGCACATCGCGCGCCCCCGCCCGCGCTTCGCCCACCTCGCGGAGACGACGATCGGTCGCTACGCGCTCGTCGGGAGCTACCACCCCTCGCAGCAGAACACCTTCACGGGCCGCCTCACGCCCGCGATGCTCGACGCGGTCCTGCGCCGCGCGCGCGACCTCGCGGTCTGAGGCGGCCCGTACACTGCTCGCATGGGCCGTCACGGAGCGTTCTTCGGCGTCACCGAGGCGCCCTCGCGACCGATCGACCGCCGCACGATCCGCCGCGTCGTCGGCACGTTCTCCCCGTACCGGCGGCAGGTCTCGTTCGTCGCGCTCGCGATCGTCGTGACCTCGGGGATCGGGGTCGCGAACCCGCTCCTCATCAAGTGGGTGTTCGACCACGCGCTCTTCGGGGATCCGGCCGGCACGTGCGGCGCGGGCGCCTGCCCGGACCTCCACGCGCTCGTCGTCGGCGTCGCGTTCATGATCGCGATCCCGATCGTCTCCGCCGTCATCGGGATCGGGCAGACCTACCTCGCGAACCTCGTCGGGCTCCGCGTCATGCAGGACCTCCGCAACGGCCTCTACGAGCACCTCCAGGGGATGTCGCTGCGGTTCTTCACCTCGACGCGCACCGGCGAGATCCAGTCCCGTCTCGCGAACGACGTCGGCGGCGTCCAGTCCGTCGTCACCGACACCGCCTCGAACGTCCTGTCGAACGTCGTCGTCATCGCGAGCACGCTCGTGGCGATGACCGTGCTCTCCTGGGAGCTCACCGTCCTGTCGCTGTTCCTGCTCCCGGTGTTCCTGTGGCTCACCGTGAAGGTCGGGCGTGCGCGCCGTGAGGTCGCCTCGAACACCCAGCGGACGCTCGCCGACCTCACCGCGATCACCGAGGAGACGCTGTCGGTGTCGGGCATCCTCCTCGCGAAGGCGTTCGGTCGCCAGCGCGAGGAGCGGGAACGCTTCCGCGACGAGAACTCGCGGCTCACGGGCCTCCAGATCCGCCAGACGATGATCGGGCGGTCCTTCTTCGCGGTCGTCGGCACGTTCTTCTCGATCACGCCGGCGCTCGTCTACCTCGCGACCGGGTGGGTCCTCGGCACCCGGCCCTCCGCGGCGATCACCGCGGGGACGATCGTGGCCTTCACGACGCTCCAGTCGCGGCTGTTCTTCCCGATCGGCTCGATGCTCCAGGTGAGCACCGAGATCCAGTCGTCGCTCGCGCTCTTCGACCGGATCTTCGAGTACCTCGACCTCGACCTCGAGATCCGCGACGCGCCCGACGCTGTCGTCCTCGACCCCTCGGCGGTGACCGGCCGGGTACGGTTCCGCTCGGTGCGGTTCCGCTACGAGGAGGCGCCGCCCGACGGCGAGGCCCGACCGTGGACCCTCGACGGCATCGACCTCGAGATCGAGCCGGGCCAGCTCGTCGCGCTCGTCGGGCCGAGCGGCGCGGGGAAGACGACGATGACGTACCTCGTCCCGCGCCTCTACGACGTCCAGGAAGGGGCGGTCGAGATCGACGGGGTGGACGTGCGGCGCATCGCGCTCCGCTCGCTCGGCGACCTCGTCGGCGTCGTGACACAGGAGACCTACCTCTTCCACTCGACGGTGCGCCGGAACCTCCTCTACGGGAAGCCGACGGCGACCGACGACGAGCTCGTCGCGGCGGCGCGGGCGGCGGAGATCTGGGAGCGCATCCGGGAACTCCCCGAGGGTCTCGACACGGTCGTGGGCGAGCGCGGCTACAAGCTCTCCGGGGGGGAGAAGCAGCGCCTCGCGATCGCGCGCGTGATCCTGAAGGACCCGCGGATCCTCATCCTCGACGAGGCCACCTCGAGCCTCGACACCGAGTCCGAGCGGCTCGTCCAGCGCGCGCTCGAGCCGCTCATGCACGGGCGGACGACGATCGCGGTGGCGCACCGGCTCTCGACGGTGCGCTCGGCCGACGTCATCTTCGTGCTCGAGGACGGCCGGGTCGCCGAGCGCGGCACGCACGACGAGCTCCTCGCCCGCGGCGGGCTCTACGCCCGGCTCGCCGCGGCGCAGTTCCGCGACGACGTCCCCGCCGGTCAACGTCCTTGACCGTTCCGCGCGTCCCGCGCGAGGATGCGCGGGATGGCGCGACGCGATCTCGGCAGGCTCCTCCTCGAGGCCTCGCGCCTCGTCGGCGCCGAGGTCGTCGCGGAGCTCCAGGAACGCGGCTTCGACGACGCGCGGCCGGGGCACGCCGCCGTCGCGCTCCACATCGACCGGCGCTCCGGCACGCGGCTCGGTGACCTCGCCGAGCGGGCGCGGATGACGAAGCAGGGGATGATGCTCGTCGTCGACGAGCTCGAGGGGCGTGGCTACGTGCGCCGCGTCCGCGATCCCGAGGATTCCCGCGCGAAGGTCGTCCGGCTCACGGTCCGCGGTCGCCGCTACGTCGCCGAGGTGCGCCACGCGATCGCCGCTGTCGAGGCGCGGGTGCGCCGCGACGTCGGCGAGCGGCGCTTCGAGGTCGTGCGCGCGGCGCTCGACGACCTCGTGGAGGGCGCCGTCGCGGCGGAGGAGGAGTCCGAGGACGACGCCGGGTCCGGCGACGCCGAGGGCTAGGCGGTCGCGACCCCGAAGAGCGAGCCGATCGCGAACGTCACGGCCGCCGCGAGCGAGCCGATCGCGAGCATCCGGAGCCCCGAGCGCACCCACGGCCGATCGGTGAGCGCCGACATCGCCGCCCCGACCCCGAAGAGCGCGATCCCGGTGAGGACCGCGGAGGCGATCGTCGCTCCGGCGCCCGACGCGAACACGAACGGCGCGAGGGGGATGAGCGCGCCGACCGAGAACGTGAGGAACGACCACGTCGCCGCGGCGACGGGGGAGCCGAGCCCCTCCTCGGGGTCGAGCCCGAGTTCCTCGCGGGCGTGGGTGTCGAGCGCGCGCGCCGGGTCGCGCATGAGCGCCTCCGCGACGCGGTCGGCGAGATCCGCGGGGACGCCCTTCCTCGCGTAGAGCGCGGCGAGCTCCGCGCGCTCGCTCGCGGGGTCGGCGCCGAGCTCGTGCGCCTCGAGGTGGATGAGCCGCTCGAAGACCTCGCGCTGCACGCGCATCGAGATGTACTCGCCGGCCGCCATCGAACACGCGCCCGCGAGGAGTCCGGCGATGCCCGCGATGAGGACGAAGCGGCTCTCCGCGCCCGCGCCGGCGACGCCGAAGATGAGCGAGGCGTTCGACACGAGCCCGTCGTTCGCGCCGAAGATCGCGGCGCGCAGGGCACCGGAGCGGCCGCCGACCGCCGTCGACTCGCGCGCGGGACCCGTCCCGACGTGCGGGGTCACGGGGCCGCGGGAACGGCCGCGACGCAGGCGGCGCGCCGCCTCGGTGAGCGCGGGCACCCGCTCCTTCGTGCGCCGATCCGCGGGGGAGAGGTCGCCGGCCATGTCGGCAGCGTACTGTCCGATCCCGGAATGGAGGGCAGCGTGGTGCGGGTCGAGGTGGCGGAGGACGCGGGGGCGGCGGCCGCGCGGGCCGCCGTGATCGTCGCCGACGCGATCGCGGCCGCCGCCCCCGGTCCGTTCTCCCTCGCGGTGAGCGGGGGCTCCACGCCCGGCGCGATGTTCCGGCTCCTCGCCGCGCGCGACGACGTCCCGTGGGGTGGCGTCGGCGTCTGGCAGGTGGACGAACGGTTCGCGCCCCCCGGCCCCGACCGCAACGCCGCGTTCCTCGACAGCGGCCTCCCGGGGAAGGTCGCCTTCCACGCGATGGACGTCGACGCGACCGACGCCGACGCCGCGGCCGCCGCCTACGCGCGGGGACTGCCGGAACGCTTCGACCTCGTGCACCTCGGGCTCGGCGCGGACGGCCACACCGCGTCGCTCGTTCCGGGCGACCCGACGGCCGCCGTGCGCGACCGCGACGTCGTCGTCACCGCCCCGTACCGCGGCTACCGGCGGATGACGATCACCGCGCCGGTCATCGAGCGCGCCGGCCTCGCGCTGTTCCTCGTGACGGGCGCGGACAAGCGCGGGGCGCTCGAGCTCCTGCGCGCGGGTGACCCGTCGATCCCCGCGGGCGCCCTCCGGCTCGCGGGCGCCGTCGTCGTCGCCGACCGCGACGCCGCCGGGGGGTAGTGGCGCCCGCGAGCCGGGGGCGCGAGACTGGGCGGATGGAGCGCCCCGACCCCCGCTGGCCGTCGCTCGGGTACTGGGTCTCGGTGACGGTCGCCGTCGCCGCGACGATCATCCTCGTGCTCGCGGCGCGGCAGCTCGCGAGCGTCGCGATGCTCGTCCTCATCGCCGGGGTGCTCGCCGTCGGCCTCGACCCGCTCGTGCGCGCGCTCGAACGCCGGGGGCTCCGCCGGGGGCTCGCGGTCGCGATCATCGCGGTCATCGGTGTCGCGGGGGTCGTCGGCTTCGTCGTCGCGGTCGTGCCGCCGCTCGTGCGCCAGGCGACCGGACTCGCCGACGACATCCCCGGCTACGTCGCGCAGCTGTCGCTGCGCGACGACTGGATCGGGCGCTACGCGCGCGACAACGATCTCGCGACCCAGCTCCGCGACTTCGTCCGGCAGGCGCCGGCCGCGATCTCCGGCTCGTTCGGCGCGATCCTCGGCTTCACGGGCCAGGTCGTCGCCGGGCTGTTCAACGCGGTCACCGTGCTCATCCTCGCGATCTACTTCCTCTCGGCGCTCCCGCGGATGCGTCGGGTCGCGCCCGCGCTGTTCGACGAGCCGTACCGCGAGCGGGGGGCGAGGCTCATCGACGCGTCGGTGCGGAAGATCGGCGGCTACGTCGTCGGCAACCTCCTCACGTCGCTCGTGTGCGCGGTCGCCGCGCTCATCGCGCTGCTCGCGATCGGGGTGCCGTTCGCGGTGCCGCTCGCGGTGTGGGCGGGGCTCGCGGACCTCCTCCCGGTCGTCGGCGCGTACCTCGGCGCGCTGCCGGCGGTCGTCGTCGCCGCGTTCGTGTCGCCGGCCGATGGGCTCTGGACGCTCGTGTACTTCCTCGTCTACCAGCAGGTCGAGAACTACCTGATCCAGCCGCGCGTCATGCGCGACGCGGTCGACCTGTCGCCGGCCGCGGTCATCATCAGCACGCTCGCGGGCGCGCTCCTCGCGGGCTTCGCGGGCGCGCTCCTCGCGCTGCCGGTCGCAGCGACGATCAAGGTGGTCGTGAACGACGTGTGGCTCGCGGGTCGCCTCTCCGCGGACCCCGACCGCTGATGTTCGACGCGGTGTCGGAGATCGGCGACGTCGTCCTTCGGACCCTCATCGTGTACGTCGCGCTGACCGTCGGCCTGCGGATCGTCGGCGGCCGCCAGCTCGGTCAGCTCTCGCTGCCCGACTTCGTCGTCGTCCTGCTCATCGCGAACTCCGTGCAGAACGCGATGGTCGGTTCCGACGTCTCGATCCAGGCGGGGCTCGCCTCCGCCGCGACCCTCCTCGTCGCGAACCTCGTGCTCGAGCGGCTCGTGCGGCGCTCGGCCCGCCTCGGACGGGCGCTCGAGGGGGAGGCGGTCCTCCTCGTGAAGGACGGCGAGCTCCTCCGCGCGAACCTCGAACGCGAGGGGATCGACGACGGGGAGTTCCGCTCGATCCTGCGCGAGCACGGCGTCGAGGACCCGTCGAGCGTGCGCGTCGCCTACCTGGAGCCGGACGGCACGGTGAGCGTCATCCCCGCGTCCGCGTCGGTCGTACGCACGGAGAAGCGCGTGCGTGCGGAGCGTCGCTCGGGGCGCGGCCGCTCCGAGCGACGTCGCCGCTAGCATCGTCGCCATGGAGGAGACGCAGGGGAAGACCGGGCGACCCACGCCGAACCGCAACAAGCCGGAGCGTCCCCGCGACCGCCTCGGACGCCCGCAGCCGTGGGGGACGCCGAACGGCCTCGTCCTCGAGGACTACGACGCGCTCGATCTCGCGGAGAACCACCGGCTCGGCGTCGCCCACTTCGACGCGGGGCGGTTCTTCCCGGCCCACGAGGCGTGGGAGACGGCGTGGAAGCAGGCCCGCGACACCGCGGACGCCGAGTTCTTCAAGGGGCTCTCGCAGCTCGGCGCCGGCTACGTCCACCTCCTCCGCGGCAACGCGCACGGCGCGATCACGTTGCTGCGGCGCGCGACCTCGCGCCTCGCGCGCTACCCCGTCGGGCATCTCGGGGTGGACACCGCGGCGGTCTGCGCCGCGGCGGAGGCCGACACCGCGGCGGTGGAGTCCGGGACGCTCGTCCCCGGGGAGGATTCCCCGCACGGCGCCCCGCGCATCGGGGCGACGGGTTGACGCTGCCCCCGGGGCCGCGAATGATGCCCCGACCATGACCGAGGCCGTCGAGGAGATCACCGTCGAGTGGAAGGGGCGCACCGGCCCCTTCGAGCTCGCCGTGAACGGGGCCGTCTTCCAGCCGACCCACACGAGCCGCACGCTCGCCGACGCCCTCGAGATCCGGCCGAACGACGTCGTGATCGACGTCGGGTGCGGCAGCGGGGTCCTCGCGTTCGTCGCCGCCCGGCTCGGCGCGGCGAAGGTCTACGGCTGCGACATCTCCGAACCGTCCGTCGTCATGGCCCGCGAGAACGCGATCCGCCTCGGCCTCGCCGACCGGACCGAGTTCCGGGTGGGCAGCCTCCTCGAACCCGTGCGCGACGTCCGCGCCGACGTCATCATCGGCGACGTCTCGGGCGTGCCCGACGAGATCGCGGCGGATTCCGGCTGGTTCCCCGACGGGCACGCGGGCGGGCCGACCGGCGCGGAACTGCCGACGCGCATGCTCGAGCAGATCGCGGAGATGGGATGCCTCAAGCCCGGCGGGCGCCTCTACCTGCCGACCGGGACGCTCCAGAACGAGTCGCGGATCCTCGAGGTCGCGCGGCGTGTCTTCGGCCAGGCGAACCTCCAGTCGCTCGTCTCGCGCGAGTTCCCGCTCCCCGACGTCCTCGCGCGGTCGAAGGCGGTCGCGCAGATGATGCGCGACGGCATCCTCGACCTCCACGCGCGCGGCAGCCGGCTCCTGTGGCGGCTCCAGATCTGGCGCTGCGACCTGCCGGTGGCGGGTCCGACCCGCTAGTCGCTCGGCCGCACCGCGACGACGGCGTCGACGCGGTACCCCGCGCCCCGCAGGTGGTCGGCGCCCCCGCGGTCGATCGCGAGGAGGATCACGTCGACGACGCAGCCCGCGCCCTCGAGCGCCTTCGCGGCCGCGAGCACCTGGTGCCCGGTCGTCGAGACGTCCTCCATGAGCGCGACGTGCGCCCCGGCGGGGGCGTGGCCCTCGACCTGGCTCATCGTGCCGTAGGCCTTCGGCTCCTTCCGCACGACCGCGATCGGCAGCCCGGTGCGGAGCGCGACCGCGGCGACGAGGAGCGTCGCGGCGCCCTCGGGCGCGGCGAGGTGCGTGGAGGACGCGGGCAGGAGCGCGGCGACGGCGTCCGCCGTCTCGCCGAGGAGCGTCGGATCGGTCAGGAAGCGGAACTTGTCGAAGTACGTCTTCGAGCGCTTCCCCGACGACAGGACGAAGTCGCCGTGGAGCTCGGATGCTGCGAGGAGCCGCGCGGCGAGATCCGAGGTCATGGCTGGGTAGCATAGGCCCCGCATGGGCCTCTACCGCGCGGTCGGACGGCCGCTCTTCTTCGCGGTGCCGCCCGAGGCGGCGCACCGCGCGGCGATCGCCCTCCTCGCGCTCCCGCTGCCGTGGGAACGGATCGGCGGAGCGACCGGGCTCCCGGTGACGCCGGTCCGCCTCGCCGGCCTCGACCTCGCGAACCCGGTCGGACTCGCGGCCGGATTCGACAAGGGGTGCGAGCGCCTCGCGACGCTCGGGCGGCTCGGGTTCGGCTACGTCGTCGGCGGGACCATCACGCGCGCGCCCCGCGCGGGGAACCCGCGTCCGCGGATCCGCCGACTGCCCGGCGGCTCGATGGTGAACGCGATGGGCCTCCCGAACCCCGGCGCGGAGGTGGCGGCGGGGGGGGGGGGGGGGGGGGGGGGGGGGGGGGGGGAGGGGGGGGGGGGGGGGGGGAGAAGAGGGGAGAAAAGGGGGAAGGAAATGGGGCGGCACTCGCCCTCCC
>JBJTYK010000081.1:0-5031 GCA_046082745.1 Actinomycetota bacterium
GGGGGTGGAGAGAACCCTTTGGGGGGGGGGGGGGGTTCTTCGAGGGGGGGGTGGGTGTGGGGGGGGTGGCTCGGGGAAACTTCTTCCCCCCCCGCGTCCACCGCCTGCGCGAGGAGCGACGGGTCGAGCCAGAGGTGGGGATCCACCGGCAGCGGATCGGTCGACGGGATGAGGTCGAGGCCCGCCGCGACGTCGATGACGCGCCCGCGCGCCTCCGCCGCGGCCCGCGCCACGTCGGGCTGGAACCCGCCGGTCCCGATGAGGAGCACGACGTCCGCCGCCTGGAGGTCCGCGCGCTGCGACGCCGAGAGCGTCGCGTCGTGGGCCTCGACGCCGGCCGGGGTGAGGTCCTCGACGGCGACCCACGGGCCGCCGACGCGCTCGGCAACCCACGCGAGCGGGTAGAGCGCGGCCACGACGCGGAGTCCGTCATCGCTCCGCTCGCAGGCGGGCACGAGGAGGGAGAGGGTGGCGAGGACCGCGAGGGAGCGTCGCACGCCCGGATGCTAGACGAGAATGATTCTCATCTTCAACCCGGCGGCCCGGTCCGGGCGTCCGGGAGGGTCCGGTCGGGAGGGTCCGGGCGGCGGGCGCCCCAGCCGAGCGCCCCGAGGACGACCCCGATCGGCACGACGTAGCCGAGGCCGACGATCATCGCGACGATGACCTTCAGGAACGCCTCGACCGCGAGCGACCACGCGTCGCCGATCCGCGGCCGGTCGTCGATGCCCTCGTCGGCGCCGGGCTCGCGGATCGCGACGCTGATCGTCGCGAGGTCCACCTGGTCGCCGAGGTACGTGAGTTCGCCCTCGATCTGCTCGATGTTCATCTGGACGTTCTGGAGCTCGACCTGGACCTTCAGCGTGTCGGCGACGGTGCGCGACGCGTCCATGAGTCGCAGGAGCACCTCGCGCTGCGCCTTCCACGATACGAGCCGCGCCTCGAGGTCGACGAGCTGCATCGAGACGTCCTGGCCCGAGACCGATTCGCGCTCAACGTCGCCGATCGCGCGGAGGTCGGCCATCGCGCGGTCGAAGTCGGTCGCGTTCACGCGGATCGTGAGGTACCCGGAACGACGCTCGCCGCCGGAGACCGAGGACCCGAGCACGAACCCGCCGTAGCGCGCGGCGACGCCGGTCGCGCGGTCGAGCGCGGCGTCGAAGTCCCCGACGTCGATGACGACCGCGATGTCGCCGTACTTGATGATCGACGGACCCTGCGGGAGGTTCGCCGCGCCGAGCGCGAACGAGGCGTCGCCGGCCTTCACGTCGGCGCCGGTCGCGGGCAGCGGCATCGGCTCCGCGCCGATGCCGACGCTCACGGAGCCACCGCCGCCGCTCCCGTCCTCGGCGACGACGGAGACGTCCTGCCCGGATGGGCGCAGCGCGACGAAGCCGACGATCGCGGCGACGGCGAGGACGAGGACGACGGGCCAGACGTAGCGGCGCATGCGGTTCCTCCTGTCGGTTCCCTGGTCGGTTCCCTGGGTGGTCATGCCCGTTCGACGGATGACCCTACCCCGGAGGTTCCCCGCCTCAGTCCCGGAGTCGGACCCGGCCGCCACGAGCGCCGGCGCGTGCGGCCGGGCCCGCCGTCACGAGGCCGTCGCGCACGAGCCCGGCGATCGCCTCCCCGAGCCGCGCGGCGGGGAACCCCGTGCGCGCCTCGAGGGTGCCGACGGAGGCGCCGCCCTCCCGCAGCGCCCGCACGACCGCGCCGCGCACCTGGCGTCGGGAGCCCTCGAATGGCTCGGTCGGGCGGCGCGTCGTCGCGCGCGGTGCGCCCGCCCGCCGGTGACGGCAGCCGCTCGCGAGCGGACACCCCGCGCACCGCGGTCGTGGACGGCAGTGCTCGCGGCCGACGTCCATGAGCGCCTGGTTCCACGCCCCCGGGTCGGCGCGGTCGATCGCGCGACGGGCCGCGGCCTCGAGCGCCACGGCGTCGACCGCGTCGGGCTCCGCGCCGAGCCGCCACCGGGCGACGACGCGACGCACGTTCACGTCGAGGGCCGGGACCGGTTCGCCGAACGCGATCGACGCGACCGCCGCCGCGGTGTACGGGCCGACGCCCGGGAGCGTCCGGAGCGTCGCGACGTCGCGCGGGAGTCGGCCGCCGTGATCGCGCGCGACCGCGCGGGCGCACTCAGCGAGCGCGAGCGCGCGGCGGTTGTAGCCGAGGCCGTCCCACGCCGCGACGACCTCGGCGCGCGTCGCGCGCGCGAGCGCGCGGAGCGACGGGAACCGCCGCAGGAACGCGGGGAACGCGCGCGCGACGCGCGCCGCCTGCGTCTGCTGGAGCATGACCTCGGAGACGAGGATGCGGTACGGGTCACGGGTGCGTCGCCACGGGAACGCGCGGCGCCGCGGGGCGTACCAGTCGAGGAGCGCCGCCGGGCGGCGCGCCATCAGAACCCGGCGCGCGAACGCTCCGGCAGGTCCTTCGAGGCCTCCTTCAGCGCCTTCCAGACCTCGGCGAAGACCTCGCCGGCGTAGGACGCCGGCTTGCTCTCCTCCCCGCCGAGCGCGCCGCGGAGCGCGGCCGCCGTGATGTCCACGGCCTTCTCGAACAGTGCCCAGTCGATCTCGCGAGCCATCGGTCCCTCCTGCGTCGGTGTCGGTTGCGTCGGTGTTCCGGTGCGTCCCCGCGGGACGGCGCCGCGGGCTCAGGTGAAGGCGCGCTCGCCCGTGATCGCCGCGCCGAGGATCAGCGTGTGGATCTCGCTCGTGCCCTCGTACGTGAGGACCGACTCGAGGTTGTTCATGTGGCGGATCACGGGGTACTCGAGCGTGATCCCGTTGCCGCCGAGGATCGTCCGCGCCTCGCGCGCGATCGCGAGCGCGGCGCGGACGTTGTTGAGCTTCCCCATGCTGATGTGCTCGGGGAGCGCCTTCTCCTCGTCCTTCAGGCGCCCGACGTGGAGCGCGAGGAGCATGCCCTTGTTCAGCTCGAGCGCCATGTTCACGAGCTTCTCCTGCGTGAGCTGGAAGCCCGCGATCGGCTTCCCCCACTGCACGCGGGACTTCGCGTACGCGAGCGCCGTCTCGTAGCACGTGCGCGCCGCGCCCATCGCGCCCCACACGATGCCGAAGCGCGCCTCCGCGAGGCACGAGAGCGGACCCCGCATCCCCTCGACGGCGAGCAGCGCGTCGCCGGGGACGCGGACGTCGTCGAGGACGAGCTCCGAGGTGATCGACGCGCGGAGCGAGAGCTTGCGGTGGATGTCGTTGGCCGAGAAGCCCTTCGTCTCGGTCGGCACGATGAACCCGCGGATCCCCTCGTCGGTGCGCGCCCACACGATCGCGACGTCGGCGATCGAGCCGTTCGTGATCCACATCTTCGTGCCGTTCAGGACCCAGTCGGAGCCGTCGCGGCGCGCGGTGGTGCGCATCCCGCTCGGGTCGCTCCCGTGGTCGGCCTCGGTGAGGCCGAAGCAGCCGATCGCCTCGCCGCGCGCCATCGCGGGCAGCCACCGCTCCTTCTGCTCGTCGGCGCCGTAGCGCCAGATCGCGAACATCCCGAGCGAGCCCTGGACGGACATGAACGAGCGGAGCCCGGAGTCGCCCGCCTCGAGTTCGAGGCACGCGAGGCCGTACGAGGTCGCGTTCGTGCCGGCGCACCCGTAGCCCTCGAGGTGCATCCCGAACAGGCCGAGGTCGGCGAGGCCCTTCGCGATCTCCCGCGGGAACACGCCGTCCTCGAACCAGCCCTCGATGCCGTCGAGGACGTGATCGCGGACGAACTCCCGGACGGTGTCGCGGATCGCGCGTTCCTCGTCGGAGAGCAGGCGGTCGATGCCGAGGAGATCCGTGGGATCGAGGCGCTCCGCCATGGCGGGGACAGGTTAGCGCAGGTGGGGAGGTCGACCCTCGCCGTGGCCGGCCCCGTGGGAGTGCCAGCGGTGCGGCTCGATGAGGATCGTGGCCTCCTCCGGGCCCCACGAGCCGGGCTCGTAGCGGACCGGGGTGGTCGGGTGCTCGAGCGCGGGGGCGAGGATCTCCCACGCCCGCTCGACGAGGTCCTGGCGCAGGAAGAGGGTGTGGTCCCCGTCCATCGCCTCGAGCATGAGGAGCTCGTAGGCGTCGAGGTGGTCCGCCTCGAACTCCCGCTCGTAGTCGAAGTCCATCGTCACGCGGCCGAGGTCGAAGACCGGCCCCGGCGACTTCGCGTTCAGCGCGAGGGTGATGCCCTCGTTCGGCTGGATGCGGATCGTGAGGTGGTCGCGGCGCGGCTGCGCGACGTTCGCCTCGCGGAAGAGGTTGTAGGGGACGTCGCGGAACACGAGCGTCACCTCGCTCGTCTTCCGGGCCAGGCGCTTGCCGGTCCGCAGGAAGAACGGCACGCCGGACCAGCGCCAGTTCTCGACGGCGAGCTCCATCGCGACGAACGTCTCGGTCGTCGAGTGGCGGTCGACCCCGGGCTCCTCGGTGTAGCCGCGGTACTGGCCGCGGACGACGCGCAGCGGATCGACGGGGTGCATGCTCCGCAGGACCTTGCTCTTCTCGTCGCGCAGGTGCTCGGGGTTGAACGAGACCGGCGGCTCCATCGCGACGAACGTGAGGACCTGGAGCAGGTGCGTCTGCACCATGTCGCGGATCGCGCCGGTCTGCTCGAAGAAGTTCGCCCGGCCCTCGAGGCCGATCTCCTCCGCGACGGTGATCTGGACGTGGTCGATGTAGCGGCGGTTCCACACCGGCTCGAAGAGCCCGTTGCTGAAGCGGAACGCGAAGATGTTCTGGACGGTCTCCTTGCCCATGTAGTGGTCGATCCGGAAGACCTGGTCCTCGTCGAACACCTCGTGGACGCGGGCGTTCAGGTAGGTGGCGGACTCGAGGTCGTGACCGAAGGGCTTCTCGAAGACGATCTTCGCGCCCTCGGCGAGCCCGCTCTCCCCGGCGCGCGCGACGATGAGCTCGTAGGCCTCGGGGGGCGTCGCGGCGTAGAGGAAGCGCTCCGCGCGCGCGTCGAGGTCGGCGTCGATGCGGGCGAGTTCGGCGACGAGCGGCGTGGAGGCGCCCTCCCCTCCAAACTCCC
>JBJTYK010000082.1:0-4054 GCA_046082745.1 Actinomycetota bacterium
GCGCACCGAGACGTTCGCGTCGCAGCGCAGCGACCCCTCCTCCATCCGCACGTCGCTCACGTCGAGGGACTCGAGGACGGCGCGCAGTTCCATGAGATAGGCGCGCGCTTCCTCCGCCGAACGGATGTCGGGCTCCGAGACGATCTCGACGAGCGGCACGCCCGCGCGGTTGTAGTCGACGAGCGCGTACTCGGAACGGCCGATGCGGCCGGACTCCCCCTGGTGCGTCGTCTTCCCGGTGTCCTCCTCCATGTGGACGCGGGTGATGCCGACGCGCGACGCCGCGCCGTCGACCTCGACGTCGAGGTGCCCGCCCACGCAGAGCGGCAGGTCGTACTGCGAGATCTGGAAGTCCTTCGGCATGTCCGGGTAGAAGTAGTTCTTCCGGTGGAACAGCGAGTCGCGCGCGATCGTGCAGCCGAGCGCGAGGCCGATGCGCACGATCGCCGCGATCGCGGCCTCGTTCGGGACCGGGAGCGAGCCGGGGAGCCCGAGGCACACCGGGCAGACGTTCGTGTTCGGCGGGGCGCCGAAGGTGACGGGGCAGCCGCAGAACATCTTCGTCCGGGTCGAGAGCTCGACGTGACACTCCAGCCCGATGACGGTCTCGAAGGCATCCTCCACGGGAGGGAGCCTAGCGGCTCGGGCGACGACGCCGGGTCGGCCCTATGCTCCCCGCATGGCGAGCGGCGCGGTGCGGCGGGAGGCGGAGCCGCTCCGGATCTGGACCGCCCTCGGGACCGTCTACGTCATCTGGGGGACGACCTACCTCGCGATCGAGTACGTGAACCGCACGATGCCGACGTTCATGGCGGCCGGCGTGCGGTTCCTCATCGCGGGGACGATCATGTACGCGTTCGCGGTGCGCCGGGGCGACCGCGTGGGCGACCGGCCGACGCGGCGGGGATGGCTCGCGGCGACCGTCATCGGGGGCGGGCTCCTCCTCGGCGGCAACGGGCTCGTCGCGCTCTCGGAGCGGACCGTGCCGACCGGGATCGTCGCGCTCATCATCGCCCTCGTCCCGCTCTGGATGGCGCTCATCGACGCCGTGCTCCTCGGGCGGCGCCCGAAACCGCTCGTGGTGCTCGGCCGACTCGGCGGGTTCGCGGGCGCCGCCGGCCTCGTCACGGCCTCCGCGAACCACGGGGTCGCGCTCTCGGGGCTGCTTCTGCCCTGCGTCGCGTCGATGTCGTGGGCCTCGGCGTCGCTCTACGCGCGGACCGCTCCCCTGCCCGAGCGCCCGTTCGTCGGGATCGGGATGGAGATGCTCTGCGGCGGCGCGCTCCTCGTCCTCGCGGGCCTCGCCCGCGGCGAGGCCCGCGGGTTCGATCTCGGCGCGATCGCCCCGGAGTCGGTCCTCGGGCTCGCCTACCTCGTCGTGTTCGGCTCGTTCGCGGGGTTCGCCTCGTACGTGTGGCTCCTGCGGAACGCGCGGACCTCGCTCGTGTCGACGTACGCGTACGTGAACCCGGTGGTCGCCGTCGGGCTCGGCTGGGCGTTCCTCGACGAACGCGTGACGACGCGGATGGTCACGGCCGGCGTCGTGATCCTCGTCTCGGTCGCCCTCATCATCGCGTCGCACGCGGAGCGCCCGACGCCCGACCTCACGTCAGGCGCGGAGTTCCCGGACGACGGGGGGGACGAGGTCGAGGGCGAGATCGCCCTCGAGCGCTGAGGCGGTCCGCAGGAGCAGGTCCTCGCGCAGGTGCGGAGCCGTGAACTGGATGCCGACCGGCAGGCCCGCGGCGTCGAACCCGCACGGCACGCTCGCGGCCGGCACGCCCGCGAGGTTCGCCGGGATCGTGAAGACGTCGGACAGGTACATCGCGAGCGGGTCGTCCGCGCGCTCCCCGATCCGGAACGCCGTCGTCGGCGAGGTCGGCGACACGAGGAGGTCGTGGTCGGCGAAGGCCGCCGCGTAGTCGCGGATGATGAGCGTGCGGACCCTCTGCGCCTGGCCGTAGTACGCGTCGTAGTAGCCGGCCGACAGCGCGTACGTGCCGAGCATGATCCGGCGCTTCACCTCGGGACCGAAGCCGGCGCCGCGGGTCGCGGTCATCATCTCGACGGAGTCCGCGCCGTCGACGCGCAGGCCGTAGCGCACCCCGTCGAAGCGCGCGAGGTTCGAGGAGGCCTCCGACGGCGCGATGAGGTAGTACGCGGAGAGCGCATACTCCGCGTGCGGGAGCGAGACCTCGTCGACCTCCGCGCCGAGCGCCGCGAGCCGCTCGAGCGCCGCGGTGACGGCGTCGCGCACGCCCGGTTCGACGCCCTCGCCGAACGCCTCGCGCACGACGCCGAGCCGAAGTCCCCGGACACCCTCGTCGAGGCCCGCGACGTAGTCGGTCGCGCCGGGCTCGACGCTCGTCGCGTCGAGCGGATCGCGGCCGACCATCGCGGACAGCAGCATCGCGGCGTCACCGACGGTGCGGGTGAAGGTGCCCACGGTGTCGAGCGAGGACGCGAACGCGATGAGGCCCGAGCGGCTGAGGAGGCCGTACGTGGGCTTCAGCCCGACGACCCCGCAGAGGGCCGCCGGCTGGCGGACCGAGCCGCCGGTGTCGGTGCCGAGGGACCAGACGGCCTCCCCGGCGGCGACGGCGGCGGCGGAGCCGCCGGAGGAGCCGCCGGGGACCCGGTCGAGCGCCCAGGGGTTCGCGACCGGGCCGAACGCCGAGTTCTCGTTCGAGGAGCCCATCGCGAACTCGTCGCAGTTCGTCTTGCCGACGAGCGGCACGCCCGCGGCGTCGAGCCGCGACCAGACGGTCGCGTCGTACGGCGGGACGTAGCCCTCGAGCATCCGCGAGCCGCACGTCGTCGCGATGCCGCGGGTCGACAGGACGTCCTTCAGCGCGAGCGGGATGCCCGCGACGGCGGGGAGGTCCTCGCCGCGCGCCCGCCGGGCGTCGACCGCGTCGGCCGCGGCGAGCGCGCGATCGGGGGTGCGCGTGAGGAACGCGTGGAGGTCGTCGTCGAGCGCGTCGATCCGGGCGAGGGAGTCCTCGACGAGCGCGCGGCTCGTGAGGTCGCCGGCCCGCAGCGCCGCGGCGAGGTCGCCGGCGGAGCGGTCGGGGTTCACCCGACCTCCGTGATGCGCGGGACGCGGAAGCGCCCGTCCTCGCGCGCCGGCGCGTTCGCGAGGACGTCGTCCTGCGCGAGCGGCTCGCGCAGCTCGTCGGGGCGCAGGACGTTCGCGCGGTCGATCGCGGTGCCGGTCGGCGGGACATCTTCGGTCGCGACCTCGCCGACCTTCGCCGCGTGCTCGAGGATCACCGACAGCTGGGCGCGAAGTCGTTCGCGTTCGTCGTCGGTGAGCGCGAGGCGCGCGAGGCGCGCGACGTGCTCGAGGTCGATCTCGACGGGCATGGGCGCGAGTCTAGCCGGGCAGCAACCGGGCGAGCGTCTCGGGCGTCACGTCGGCGAGCCCGCGCGCGGCCAGGCGGCGCAGGAGCTCCGCCCATCCCGGGTACCGGTCGAACGCGATCGCGGCGATCGCGCGCGCCTCCTCGACCCGGCCCGCGTTCGCGAGCCCGATCGCGCGCCAGAACGCGAGTTCCTCGGAGGTCCCCGCGAGGCGGAACGCCTCGGCGGCCTCGCGGTCGGCCCGCTCGCGGTCGCCCTCGGTCTGCGCCTCCTCCGACGCCGACATCCGTTCGTAGGCGCGGTGGAGGTCGAGGAGCCGCCGCAGTTCCGGGAGCGGCTCGGGGTGGTCGTCGAGCCGCAGGTCGACGCGCACGTCCTTCCACGGCTCGGCGGTCGCCTCCGCGGGAACGACGAGGAGGCGCGCGGCCTGCTTGCCGCGGACGTCGCCGCCCTCGGCCTCCGCGGCCTCGAGCGCGACGAGGAGCCGCCCGGCGAGCGCGCCGCGGCTCGCGGCGAACGCCGTCGCCATCGCGTCCCACACCGTGTCGCGCCACATCATGTTCGCCTGGCAGGAGAACCCGTCGCCGACGACGTGGCCGGCCTCGGGGATCGTCTGCGACCCGGTGTGGGCCGCGACGCCGCCGCGCGCGTCGAGGACCGCGACCTGCCGGACCTCGCGGTGCTCGTCGGC
>JBJTYK010000083.1:0-5728 GCA_046082745.1 Actinomycetota bacterium
CGAAAAGCTCGGCGTTGCCGCCGGCATGGCCGCCCTGAAGCTCGACGCGACGGGGAACCGTTCGCCGGCGGCGTTCGCCAACGCGGCGAGCGCCGCCGTCGACCTCCTCGCGACCGCGCCGTGACGGCCCGCGCGCCGAACGGGCTCCGCGACTTCGCCAAGCTCCACCCCGGCGCCGAGGCCGTGCTCCAGCGTGCCGGGCGCGGGACCTGGGACCTCGTGCTCATCGCCGTCGACGGCACGTGGGTCCGCGACGTGTTCCCGACCCCCGAGGCAGCGACCGCGGCCTGCGAGGACCTCGGCGTGCGCCTGCAGCGCGGCTGGGACGACCCCCGGCTCGCGAGGCGGATGAACCGGCGCGATCACTGGTCCACGCCCGACGGCCAGCGCCGCGCGCGCTAGTCCGCCGCGCACCGCCGCGCACCGCCGGTGGCGCTGCCGCGCACGGGTCGGGGTTCCTCCGGGGCCGCTATACTCGGTGAAACGTAGGCACAGTGGTTCGGGGAGTGGGCTCGCGCCCACTTTCTTTGTTCGAAGAGGGAGCGATGGACGTGGAGGCGCTGGTCCGGCCGGTGATCGAGGCCGCCGGGCTGGAGCTCTGGGAAGTCACCTATCGGAAGGAGGGGGGTCGGATGGTCCTGCGGATCGCGGTGGATCGCGAGGGCGGCGTGGACGTCGACACCCTCTCCGAGACCTCCGACCGGGTGTCCCGTCGACTCGACCTCGAGTCGTTCTCGCCGCGCGTCCCCTATGCCCTCGAGGTCACCTCACCGGGGCTCGAGCGCGTCCTGCGCGAGCCGCGCCACTTCGCCCGTTCCGTCGGTCGCACCGCGCGCATCACGACGCGCGAGCCGGTCGACGGCCAGACCTTCCACGAGGGACCGATCCTGCGCGCCGACGACGACGCCGTGACGATCGCGGTGGCGGCCGGCGAGCGCCGCATCGCGTTCGCGGACGTCGCCTCCGCGCGGACGACCTTCACGTGGGGTGGTGGCCGATGAACGCCGACATGATCGCCGCCCTCCGCGAGCTCGAGCGCGAGAAGGGCATCGCCTTCGAGACGATCCTCGCCGGCCTCGAGGAGGCCATGGCCTCCGCCTACCGCACGTGGTGGAAGCAGCAGCACCCCGAGGCCGAGGACGAGACGATCGGCGTGCGCGCGCAGATCGACCCGACGTCCGGCGACCTCCGGGTGTGGCTCCAGCAGCTCGAGCTCGTCGAGGTGCCCGCGCCGGCCGTCGAGCCCGTCGAGGGCGCCGAACCCGTCGAGGGCGAGGAGGACGAGGAGCGGTTCATCACCGAGACGCGGGTCCTCTCCGAGGAGGAGGTGAAGGTCACCGACGACTTCAAGGGGCGCATCGGCGCGCAGACGGCGAAGCAGGTGATCTTCCAGAAGCTCCGCGACGCCGAGCGCGAGATGACCTACGAGGAGTTCGCGGGCCGCGAGGGCGACATCGTCACCGGCATCGTGCAGCAGCAGGAGCGTCGCTACACGCTCCTCGACCTCGGGAAGGTCGAGGCGCTCCTGCCGCAGGCCGAGCAGGTCCCGAGTGAGCCCTACCGACACGGCGAGCGCCTGAAGGCCTACATCACCGAGGTCCGCCGCGGGACGAAGGGTCCGCAGATCGTCGTCTCGCGCTCGCACCCCGGGCTCCTGAAGCGCCTCTTCGAGATGGAGGTGCCCGAGATCGAGGAGGGGATCGTCGAGATCCGCGCCGTCGCGCGCGAGCCCGGTCACCGCTCGAAGATCGCCGTGTCCTCCCGCGAACCCGCCGTCGACCCGGTCGGCGCCTGCGTCGGCCCGAAGGGGTCGCGCGTGCGCATGGTCGTGAACGAGCTCCGCGGCGAGAAGATCGACGTCGTTCCCTGGAGCGACGACCCGGCGACGCTCGTCGCGAACGCGCTGCAGCCCGCGAAAGTGAAGGAGGCGCGGATCGACGCCGCCTCGCAGACGGCGCTCGTCATCGTCCCGGACTACCAACTCTCGCTCGCGATCGGTCGCGAGGGGCAGAACGCGCGGCTCGCCGCGCGGCTCACGGGCTGGCGGATCGACATCAAGAGCGAGACGCAGTACACCGACGAGCAGCGTGCCCCGCGGGCGGCCGCGCCCGCGCCGGAGGCGGCCCCGGCCGAACCGACGCCGGAGCCCGAGGCGACGCCCGCCCCGAGCGAGCCGGACGCGACGCCTGCGCCCGAGGCGGATGCCACCGGGGGCGAGGCGGGGGCGGTCGAGGCCTGACGACCCCGGACGCGCGGGAGCCCGAGCGCACGTGCGTCGGGTGCCGGCGCCGCGCGCCGAAGCGGACCCTGCTCCGCGTCGTCGCGGGCGCCGACGGACCGCGGATCGACGCCGCGGGGCCGGGCCGGGGCGCGTACCTGCATCCGTCGAAGGCCTGCCTCGACGAGGCGATCGGGCGACGGACGCTCGCGCGGGCGCTGCGGGCGGAGGTGTCCGCAGAGGGAGCCGCTAGGCTAGGGGCCGGTATCCGCGAACGGGAGGCGCTTTGAGGGTCCACGAACTGGCGAAGGAACTCGGGCGGACGAGCAAGGACGTCGTCGCCGCGCTCGAGGAGATGGGGGTGGGCGGGCTCTCCGCCTCCTCCACCGTGCCCGCCGAGGCCGTCTCGCGACTGCGCGCCTCCGGCGGCAAGGCCGTCGGGAAGCTCAAGAAGGCCCCGGTCGAGCCGCCCACCTCCGCGAAGCCACGGACCACGAAGGCCGCGCCGCTCAAGGCGACCGTGAAGCCCGCCCCGAAGCCCGCGACGAAGGCCGCCCCGACGAAGACCGCGCCGAAGACCGCGACGAAGGCCGCCCCGGCGAAGCCCTCGGTGAAGGCGACCGCGAAGCCCGCCGCGAAGGCCGGCGCACCCGCGCCCGCACCCGCGCCGGCGGTCCCGACCCCCGCGCCGACCGAGGCCGCGGCACCGGAACCGGCCGCGCCGAGCGAGATCGCCGCGCCGCCCGTACCCGTCGCACCCGCGCCCTCGGGCAACGGGTCCGCGCCGGCCGTCGCCCCGCCGCCGCCCGTGCGATCCCTGGCCGTCCTGCGCATCGCGCGCGGCAGCACGGCGCAGCAGATCGCCGAGCGCACCGACCGGTCCGCGGGCGAGGTCGTGAAGGTCCTCTTCGGCCTCGGCGAGATGGTGACGGCGACGCAGTCCCTCTCCGACGAGGCGATCCAGCTCCTGCTCCCCGAGCTCGGCTACGAGGCCGAGGTCGTCTCCGTCGAGGACGAGGTCGCGATGGCCGAGGAGGCCGCCGAGGTCGAGGACCCGGCGCTCCTTCGCGCGCGCCCGCCGGTCGTGACCGTCATGGGTCACGTCGACCACGGGAAGACGCTCCTCCTCGATGCGATCCGTTCGACCGCCGTCGCCGCCGGCGAGTTCGGCGGTATCACCCAGCACATCGGCGCCTACCAGGTGCACACGCACGGCCGTGAGGTCACCTTCATCGACACCCCCGGCCACGAGGCGTTCACCGCGATGCGCGCGCGCGGGGCGCAGGTGACCGACATCGCGATCCTCGTCGTCGCCGCCGACGACGGCGTGAAGCCGCAGACCCTCGAGGCCCTCGGCCACGCGAAGGCGGCGGGCGTGCCGATCATCGTCGCGGTGAACAAGGTCGACAAGGAGGAGGCGAACCCGCAGCGCGTCCGCCAGCAACTCGTCGAACACGGCGTCGTCCCGTCGGAGTGGGGCGGCGACCACGAGTTCGTCGACGTGTCCGCGAAGGAGAAGCGCAACCTCGACTCGCTCCTCGACACGGTGCTCCTCGTGGCCGACCTCGAGGAGCTCAAGGCCGACCCGACGGGCCGCGCCCGCGGCGTCGTCATCGAGGCGCACCTCGACCGCGGGCGCGGCCCGGTCGCGACCGTCCTCGTCCAGCGGGGCACGCTCGAGCCGGGCGACACGCTCGTCTCCGGCCAGACCTGGGCGAAGGTGCGCGCGATGCAGGACGAGAACGGCAAGGCGGTCGCCGTCGCAGGACCGAGCCGCCCGGTGCAGCTCCTCGGATGGGACGGCGTCCCGAACGCCGGGGAGGAGTTCCGCGAGGTCGCCGACGAGCGGGAGGCCCGCCACATCGCGCAGACCCGCGAGGCGCGCACGCGCGCCGCGGGGCTCGTCACCGCGAGCAGGCCGCCGACGCTCTCCGAGCTCATGGAGCGCCGCGCCGCCGAGGTCCCCGAACTGAACCTCATCGTGAAGGCCGACGTGCAGGGCTCCCTCGGCGCACTCGTCGACGCGTTCGCGAAGATCCCGCAGGAGGAGGTCCGCGTCCGGGTCCTCCTCGACGCCGTGGGCGGGGTGACCGAGAGCGACGTCGCCCTCGCGCTCGCCTCGCGGGCGATCATCGTGGGCTTCAACGTCCGCCCCGACACGAAGGCGCGCGAGCTCGCCGAGCGCGAGGGCGTCGACATCCGGCTCTACCGCGTGATCTACGACGCGATCGACGACGTCCGCGCGGCGCTCGGCGGGCTGCTCCCGCCCGAGGCGCGCGAGACCGACCTCGGCCGCGCGGAGGTGCGGGCGCTGTTCCGGGTCCCGCGCCAGGGCGTCATCGCCGGCTGCTACGTCCTCGACGGCACGATGCTGCGCGGGGGCCGCGCCCGCGTCGTGCGCGACGGCATCGTGATCTACGACTCGAAGGTGGAGTCGCTCCGCCGGTTCAAGGACGACGTCCGCGAGGTCGCGGCCGGGTTCGAGTGCGGTATCGGCATCGAGAACTTCAACGACCTGAAGGAAGGCGACATCATCGAGGCCTACGAGGTGCGCGAGGTCGCGCGGCAACTGTAGGGCGCGCGATGTTCGTCGCCCTCCTGCGCCTCGACCTCCGCATCCCGGGGTGCTCCTCGCTGAAGGAGAAGCGCCACGTGGTGAAGACCCTCACCTCGGGGATCCGCAACCGGTTCGGCGTCTCCGTCGCGGAGGTCGGATCGCACGACCTGTGGCAGCGGACCGAGCTCGGCGTCGCCGTCGTCGCGGGGGAGGCCCACCGCGCGCGGGTCGTGGCCCACGAGGTCGAGCGGTTCGTCGAGCGCTTCGCCGAGGTCGAGGCCATCTCGACCGACGTCACGCTCCACTCGCCGGAGGACTGATGCCCGAGCGCACGCGACCGAGCCGGGTCGGGGAGGAGTTCCGCGAGGTGCTCGCCGCCGAGATCCCGAAGCTGAAGGACCCGCGGGTCGGCTTCGTGACGATCACCGGCGTGCGGGTGACCCCGGACCTGCGGCACGCGCGGGTGCTCTACACGGCCATGGGCGACGAGCGCGCCCGGCGGGCGACCGCCGCGGGGCTCGAGTCCGCGCGCGCACACCTTCGACAGGTGCTCGGCGCCCAGGTGCGGCTGAAGTTCCTCCCCGACGTCGAGTTCGTGGAGGACCGGACCGAGGAGTCCGCCGGACGGGTCGACGAACTCCTGCGACGCCTGCGGGAGGATGAGCGCGATGGGTGACGACGTCCTCGCGCGCGCGGCGTCGGCCCTCGCCGGGGCCTCGTCGGTCGCGCTCGCCTGCCACGTGAACCCCGACGCCGACGCGCTCGGCTCGATGCTCGGGCTCTCGACGTACCTCCGCGGGCGTGGGATCGCGACGACGTGCTCGTACCCGAACGAGCCGTTCGAACCGCCGCGCTGGCTCGAGCTTCTGCCGGGCCGGGATGCGCTCGTCCCGCCGCGGGAGTTCCCGAAGCGACCCGAGCTGCTCGTCACCTGCGACGTGGCCTCGCTCGAC
>JBJTYK010000084.1:0-7779 GCA_046082745.1 Actinomycetota bacterium
GCGCCGTCTGGGAGGAGGTCCTCATCCACCTCCCGATGTCGGTCGCGGTCGTCTGCCTGTCCGCCACGATCTCGAACGCCGAGGAGTTCGGGGAGTGGATCGGCACCCTCCGCGGTCCGACCCGGGTCGTGATCGAGGAACGCCGGCCCGTGCCGCTCGAGCACCACTACCTCGTCGGCCGGGATCTCCACCCGATGCACGTGGACCGTGGAGGCGAGCCGATGGCGAACCCGCACCTCATCGCCCTCGATAGGGAGGCCGAGCGAGCGCGGCGCCTCGAGCGTGGCGGCGGGCGGCCCCGCAGCCGTCGCACGGGTCGCCACGGCGATCGAGCGGCGTACGTCCCCCGTCGCGAGGAGGTCGTCGAGGTCCTGCGCCACGCGGGGATGCTCCCCGCGATCTACTTCGTCTTCAGTCGGGCCGGTTGCGACCGGAGCGTCGAATGGCTCATGCAGGCGGGGGTCCGCCTCACCTCCCCGGCGGAGGCTGCCCGGATCCGTTCGGTCGCGGAGGAGCGGGCCGCGTGGATCGACGGGGCGGACCTCGACGCGCTCGGCCACGGGGCCTTCGTCGAGGCGCTCGCCGCCGGCGTCGCCGCGCACCACGCCGGGATGCTCCCGGTCTTCAAGGAGACCGTCGAGGAACTCTTCGCGGCCGGGCTCGTGAAGGTCGTGTTCGCGACGGAGACGCTCTCCCTCGGGATCAACATGCCGGCGAAGACCGTCGTGATCGAGGACCTCTGGAAGTTCCAGGGCGAACGCCACGAGCTCCTCACGCCGGGGGAGTACACCCAGCTCACCGGACGCGCCGGCCGCCGCGGTATCGACGAGATCGGCCACGCGGTCGTCGTGTACCAGCGGCAGGTGCCGTTCGAGAAGGTCGCCTCGCTCGCGTCGACGCGCACGTACGAGCTCTCCTCGTCGTTCCGGCCGTCGTACAACATGGCGGTGAACCTCGTGCGCAACTACACGCGGGAGCAGGCGCACCGGCTCCTGAACACCTCGTTCGCGCATTTCCTCGCCGACCGGGGCGTCGTGGCGCTCGAGCGCGAGCTCGCCCGCGACCGCGAGACGCTCGCCGGCTACCGCGGGAACGTCGCCTGCCACCTCGGCGACTTCGAGGAGTACTGGGCCCTTCGGCGGCGCGAACGCGGCGCGCGAGGAGGAGCTGCGGCGACGCCTCGCGGCCCTCCGTCCGGGCGACGTGCTGTTCCTGCCCCGGGCCCGGCGCCGGGGCCTCGCCGTCGTGCTCTCGGTCCGCGAGGGACGCCCCACGGTCCTCGTCCAGGACCGGACGGTGGTCCGGCTCCACGCCCGCGACCTCGACGAACCGCCGGAGGTGCTCACGCGGATCCCGCTGCCGCGCGGCGGGAACGCCCGCTCCGCCCGGTTCCGCCGCGACCTCGCGGGGCGCCTCCTCGCCCTCGAGGTCCGGCCGCCGCGCCCGACGAAGGCGGCGGTGGACCCGGATGCCGCCGCGGCGGCCGCACGCCTCGAGGCCGAGGCCCGGGAGCACCCCTGTCAGGCCTGCCCGGATCGCGAGACCCACGAGCGGTGGGCTGCTCGGGCGGACCGACTCGCCGAGCAGGTCGAGGGGCTCGACCGACGCATCCGGACCCGGACGGAGACGCTCGCGCGGCGCTTCGACCGCGTGCTCGCGGTCCTCCAGACCCTCGGCTACGTGGACGGCTCGGCGATCCTGCCGAAGGGCGAGATGCTCTCGCGGATCTACGGCGAGGCGGACCTCCTCGTCGCGGAGGCCATCGGCGACGGGGTCCTCGACGACCTCCCGCCCGCGGAGGCCGCCGCCGTCGTCTCGACGCTCGTCCACGAGTCGCGCGAGCGGGTCCCGCGTCCGGTCGAGATGCCCACGGCCCGCACGCGCGCCGCCGTCGATCGCCTCGCGGCCGCCTACCGACGCATCCGCGATGCCGAGGATGCGAACCACGTGGAACTCTGCCGAGATATCGACCTCGGGTTCGCGCCGACGATCTTCGGCTGGGCGGAGGGCAAGCCCCTCGACGACGTCCTCTCGACGACCGAGCTCGCGCCCGGCGACTTCGTCCGAAACTGCAAGCAGCTCCTCGACCTCCTGCGGCAGATCGCGGAGGTCGCACCGCCGAGGCCCGCCGCAGCTGCCTCGGGCGCCCGCGACGCGGTGAACCGCGGCGTCATCGCCTACACCGGGCTCGGCCCCGGCGACCACCGCTAGGATCGCGGGTCATGGCGAGTCCCTTCGGCGAGCTCGTCGCGATCGTGAACCCCCACGCGGGCAAGGGTCGGGTGGGGGAGGGGCTCCCCGAGCTCGAGCGGACGCTCATCGCCCGCGGCCTGCGGCACCGGATCGTCGAGACGTCCGGACCCGGCGACGCGACCCGCCTCGCCGCCGAGGCGCTCGATGCCGGGACGCGGTTCCTCGTCGCCGTCGGCGGCGACGGCACCGTCCACGAGGTCGTGAACGGGATGTTCCGCGGCCGGGAGCCCCGTGTGCCGGACGCCGTCCTGGGCGTCGTGGCCGCCGGTTCGGGCTGCGACCTCATCCGGACCTTCGGTCTGCCCGGCGACGCCTCCCGGGCGTGCTCGCACCTCCAGGGCGAGAACGCCTACCCGCTCGACCTCGGACTGCTGCGGTACGCCGGTGCGGACGGGGAGACCGAACGGCTCTTCGTGAACGTCGCGGAGGCCGGGCTCGGGGGCGCGGTCGCGCGGCGCGCCGAGCGGCTCCCGCGGGGGCTCGGGCAGTCGCGCTACTTCCTCGGCTTCTGGCTCACGCTCCCGGGCTACCCGCTCGCGCAGGTGCGCGTCGCGTCGGGGCGCAAGGTCTACGAGGGTCCCGCCTATGCCATCATCGTCGGCAACGCGCAGTTCTACGGAGGCGGGATGCGGATCTCACCACGGTCGTACCCGGGGGACGGGGTGCTCGACGTCCTCGTCTTCAAGGGACCGAAGTCGGACGCCTTCACGCTCCTGCCGCGCATCTACCGCGGCGACCACCTCCCGCACGACCACATCGAGGAGTTCCGCGTCCGCGATGCCGTCACGATCGACGCGGATCGCCCGCTCGAGCTCGAGGCGGACGGCGAGCCGCTCGGGACGACCCCCGCGACGATCGAGGTCCTCCCGCACCCGATCCGGATGAAGCTGTGAGCGACGTCTTCGGGGGCCGCCGGGACCGCGCCGTCGGGTCCCTCGAAGCCGCGGGGCTCGACGCGCTCCTCGTCGCGCCCGGACCCGATCTCGAGTACCTCGCCGGCTACGCCGCGCCGCCGCTCGAGCGGCTCACGCTCCTCGTCCTGTCGCGGCGCAGGAACCCCGTCCTCGTCGTCCCGCTCCTCGAGCGTCCGGCGGCGCTCGCCACCCCCGCACGGGACCTCGAGGTCGTCGGGTGGACCGACGGCGAGGATCCGTACGCGCTCGTCCGGTCGCTCACCGGGCAGGGCCGGCACGCGGTGACCGACCGCACCTGGGGGAGCCACGTCCTCGCGCTCGGTCGCGCGGGACTCGGGGACCTCGTCGCCGCGGGGGAGGCGCTACCGCTCCTGCGCGCGGTGAAGGACCCGGAGGAGCTCGCCGCCCTGCGGGCCGCCGGCCGAGGCGCCGACGCGGCGTTCGCGGCCATCGCCACCGGCCGCTTCGCGGGACGTCGGGAGCGCGACGTCGCCGATGACCTCGCGCGGCTGCTGCTCGGGAACGGGCACGAGCGCGTGGACTTCACGATCGTCGGCTCGGGACCGAACGCGGCGTCGCCGCACCACGAGCCGAGCGACCGGACGATCGTCGCGGGCGATGCCGTCGTCCTCGACTTCGGGGGCGTCGCCGGCGGGTACTGCTCCGACATCACGCGGACGGTCTTCGTCGGGGAACCCACCGCCGAGCAACGGCGGGTCCACGACGTCGTCCGCGCGGCACAGCAGGCGGCCTTCGAGGCCGTCGCGCCGGGGGTCGAGGCGCAGGCCGTGGACCGCGCCGCGCGTGCCGTCATCGAGGACGCCGGCTACGGCGAGCGGTTCATCCACCGCACGGGCCATGGCATCGGTCGGGAGGTCCACGAGCCGCCCTACATCATCGAGGGCAACGCGACGCCCCTCGAGGTCGGCATGACCTTCTCCGACGAGCCCGGCATCTACCTGCCCGGCGACTTCGGGGTGCGCATCGAGGACCAGCTCGCGGTGACGGCGACGGGTGCGGAGCGCCTGAACGACGCGACCCGCGAGCTCCTCGTCGTCGACTAGGGCCGGGGGCGCACGGAGGTCCCCGACGCCGAATCCGCGACCTCGAGGCCCATCGCCTCGAGCCGGTCGCGGATCGCGTCGCTCGTCGCGTAGTCGCGTCGGGCGCGCGCGGCGTCGCGCTCGGCGACGAGCGACACCACCTCGGCGGTCGGCTCGTAGGCACGTCCGACCTCCCGTTCGAGGTCGAGTCCAAGGACGCGGTCCCACGAGGCGAGGAGCGCGTACCTCTCGGGGTCCGGGACCGCCGAGCCGACGAGCTCGTTCAGGACCACGAGGGCCTGCGGCAGGTCGAGGTCCTCGGCGATCGCCGCGCGGAACCGGGCGTCGTACGCGAGGGCGTCGGGACCGAGCGGGGCCGGCCCACCCCAGTCCGCCATCCGTCGGCGCAGGCGCCGCACCTGGGCATCGGCGTCCTGCATCGCCTCGTCGGTGAAGTCCATCTCGCTCCGATAGCGGGTGCGGAACGTGAGGAAGCGGTACGCGAGCGGGTCGACGCCGGCGGCGGCGAGATCGCCGATGCGGATGACGTTGCCGGTCGACTTCGCCATCTTCTGCGCGCGCAGGCGGAGGTGGCCGCCGTGCACCCACGTCGCCACGACGCGCCGTCCCACGGCGCCCTCGGACTGCGCGATCTCGTCCTCGTGGTGGGGGAAGACGAGGTCCACCCCGCCGGTGTGGACGTCGATGCGTTCGCCGAGGTGCTTCAGCGCCATCGCGGAGCACTCGATGTGCCAGCCGGGGAAGCCGTCCCCCCAGGGGCTCGGCCACTTCATGAGGCGGTTCGGGCCGGCGTGCTTCCACAGGGCGAAGTCGGCGGGGTTGCGCTTGTTCGGGTCGACCTCGAGTTCCTGGCGATGGCCCGCGCGGAGGTTGTCGAGCGTGTTGCCGGAGAGCGCCCCGTAGTCGGGGAACGAGGCGACATCGAAGTAGACGCTGCCGCCGACCTCGTACGCATGGCCGCGGGCGATGAGGCGCTCGGTGAGGTCGAGCATCTCGGGGATGTGGTCGGTGGCGCGGGGGTAGGCGTGCGCGCGGAGGAGCCCGATCGTCGCGGCGTCCTCGAGGAACGCCTCGGTGTACTTCGCCGCGATCTCGAGCGGGGCGAGTCCCTCGTCGGCGGTCGCGAGCTCCATCCGGTCGCGGCCGGCGTCCGACGCCTCGTCGGTCATGTGGCCGACGTCGGTGATGTTCATCACCTGGCGGACCTCGCGCCCCTCGAACTCGAGCGCCCGCCGGATGAGGTCGGAGAGCAGGAACGACCGGAGGTTCCCGATGTGGACGTAGCGGTAGACGGTCGGGCCGCAGGAGTACATCCGCACCGGGCCGCCGTCGGGGGCGACCGCGTCGAGCGTACGGCCGAGCGTGTTCGCGAGGCGCATCCGGCTCAGGCCGGCCCGGAGCCGTTCCCGGAACCGTTCGTCGAACCGTCGGCGCCGGGGGCGGGGGAGGAGATCGGCCCGAGGACGGGCACCTCGACCTCGATCGGCTCGCGTTCCCCGAGGTCGGCCATGAGGGCCTCGATCTCGTCGCCGATCAGCTCCTCGCGTTCGAGGAGCGCGTCGCGGACGCCCTCGAGCACCGAGCGCTTCTCCGTGAGCAGCGACCGGACGCGGCGTCGGCAGTCGTCGAGGATCGCGTCGACCTCCCGGCGCCGGTCGGGGTCACGGATCACGGCGCCGATCGGGTCGCCGTCGAGCATCGTCGGCGCGATCGCGCCGACCGAGACGAGGCTCCGCCCCATCCCGTAGACCCCGACGTACACCGCCGCGATCCGCGTGGCGTTCACGAGGTCCGACGACGGTCCCGAGGTCGTCTGCCCGAACCAGATCTCCTCCGCGACGAGTCCCGCGAGGGAGACCTGGATCTGCGCGAGGAGCTGCTTCTGCGTCGACAGGAACATCTCCTCGATCGCCTGCGACGAGACGAGCCCGAGGGCCGACTCGCGCTTCTGGATCGTGATGACCTGGATCTGCCGCTCGCCGCGCTGGAGGGCGTAGGAGGTGACGGCGTGTCCGGCCTCATGGACCGCCACCATCTCCTTCTCGCGGTCGGAGTACTTCACCGGCTGCTTCAGGCCGATCTCCTCGCTGAGCTTCGCCTGCCAGAGGTCGTCCCACCGGAGGGCGTCGCGGCCGTCCTGGAGGGCGAACAGGAGGGCCTCGTTCACGATGTTCTTGAGCATCGCGGGGGAGTAGCCGACGGTCATCCGCGCGAGCTTCGCGGTGTCGAGCGGTTCGTGGCGGACCTTCGCCAGGTAGTAGCGGACGATGTCCTCGCGGCCCTCGGCGTCGGGGAGGCCCACGTGGATCTTGCGGTCGAAGCGACCCGGCCGCAGGAGCGCCGGGTCGAGCGTGGCCGCTCGGTTCGTCGCCGCGATGACGAGGATGTTGTAGAAGGGCACCTTCGGACGGGAGCGCAGGAGGAGCCGGCGGACGTGGCGCCAGAGCCCCCGCGGGACGGTGAATCCGTCCATCTGCACGAGCAGCTCGTTGATCACGCCCATGCCCGCGCCCCCACCCATGCCGGCCCCGACGACCAGACGGTAGGTGTCGCGGTCGACGGGCGCCACCGCACGGTCCGAGACGGCGCCGCGGGAGCCCACGGCGTCGATCTCGTCGATGAAGATGACGGCGCCGCCGTACTTGTCCGACATGTTCCGCGCCTTCGTGAAGAGCCGACGGACCTTGAGGTTGCCGATGCCGAGGAACATGTTCGAGAACCCCGAGCCGGTCGCGAAGAGGAACGGGACGCCGGTCGCCCCCGCGATCGCCTTCGCCATGAGGGTCTTGCCCGTCCCCGGGGGACCCTCGAATAGGATGCCGTGGGGCGGGAACCCGCCCATCTGCTTGAAGTCCTTGAAGCCCTGGAAGACCCGCAGGACCTCCTTCGTGGCCTCGACGGCGGCGGGCTGGCCGCGGACGTCGTCGAACGAGACGTCGTACTCGTTCGGGTAGATGACGTAGTCGTTGCCGCGCGCGAGGAACCAGAACATCGCGACGAACTGCAGGATGATGAACGACATGAGGACGAGCGCCTGCACGACGACGCCGCGGAACGCCGCGAGGTTCTGCCCCGGGTTGAGGAGCGCCTCGGTCGGCGAGATGCCGACGAGGAGGTAGGCGGCCAGGACGTAGGCCGTGAGGATGTAGGCCGCGCGCTTGAGCCAGCGGAGGTACCGGCGGTACCGAACCATGCCCTCACCCCTCGTGCCGTGGGCGCCCAGTCTACGGCGCGGGCCCCGTCGGAGGCTCCGTCCCCCATCCGGGGGATGCCTCCCGGATGGGCCCTCCGGTAGAACGGGTTCCCCCTCCGGAGGGGGACGTGCGCGTCGAACTCGACCCGTGGCCCGGGAAGCCCGGCAGGCGGCTCTGCCGCCTCGATCCGGCGACGGCGGCCGCGTACGCGGACGCCGTCGCGGGGGTGGCGCCCGCGATCGAGCGTTCGCTCGAGCCCTGGGTGGTCGGCAACCGCCTGCGGACCGTCCGACCGCTGCTGCTCGAACCCTGGCGCGAGGCTCGCGGACGCTACCGCGCGATCGCCGCGCGGGA
>JBJTYK010000085.1:0-2377 GCA_046082745.1 Actinomycetota bacterium
GGCCACAGCGCCTCCTTGGTTGCCCGGTGAAGATACAGAACGACAGTGGCTCCTGGGGCACCGCGTGCGGCGAGGGTGAGGCCCTTGGCCTGGAGTTCGCGGATCCGCCGGATGCGCTCGGCGTGGCCCTCGTCGTAGAAGGCGACCCGCCCCTCGCGCTCAGGCGCCGGCAGGAGCCCCCGGGATTGGTAGTAGCGGACCGTGTCGACGGAGACGTCGCAGGCGGCGGCGAGCTGCTCGACCCGGTACCTCATGAGGAGGAACTCTACGAGTTCCCGCTCACAGGGTCAGAGGGGCGCTCGGCCCGCCACTTGCCGACGCGTCGGGCCACGCGTCACCCGCCGAGGCTTCTGCCTTCCTTCCGGACCGACTCCATCTGTCGGGGATCCACGAGCAGCCCGCGCAGCACCACGGTCGAGACGTCATCGGGGAGGCGGGGGTCGGGAGGCGTCCGGCGACCACTGTGCCTCGCGATGGCGCGCCCGAGGATCCCGAGGATCGCCTCGCGGACGAAAGGTGCGGGGAACGGGAGGAAGTCCCCGGCGGCTCGCCCGTCCTCGACGATCGTCTCGATCACCTCGTGGACCCGATGGCGGAGCGAATGCCACCGGACGAACTCGGGACTCGATCGCATCTCCTCCGTGTAGACGCCGGTGAGGTTGTAGTCGGAGGTTGTGAGGTGTTCCACGTCCTGTACGAGGTACGCGTACAAGCGTGCGGGCGCGGAGCCCGACGATCTGGCGATCCGCTCGGCGGCGGGCACGGCGACCATGAGGTCGTGTTCGAGGAGTGCTTCCATGATCGCGGACTTCGAAGGGAAGTGGTGGAACAGCGAGGGCTGTCGGATCCCGACGGCCTCGGCGATCTCGCGGGTGGTGGTGCCGTGGTAGCCGTGGATCGCGAAGAGATCGGATGCGATCACCAGGATGTGGTGACGGGTGCCGGTGGCGGGGTCCCCAGCCTCAGGCTGAGGGTCCGCCTTGACTCGGTCGGCCATCAGTGATTTCCTTCCCCGCACCAGCGAGAACCTATCAACTGATAGGTAGAGGGGGGAACCTTCATGGTGGCGTCCCGGTACGGGCTGCGACTCGTTCTCTCGGCCATCGTCCTCGCCCTCGTGGCGACCGCGTGCGCCGGCTCCGATGGTTCGGGCGGAGCGACCGGGGGTGACGGCTCCGGGACCGACTGTGGGACCCTCGACATGGCGTTCAACTTCGACATGCAGGTCCCCGACCCCGACATCTTCTATCAGGCGGACGGGCTGAACGTGACCCAGGGGGCCTACGAGGGCCTGCTCAGGTACAAGCCCAACACGGTCACTCCCGAACTCGAGCCCGTCCTCGCGGAGAGCTACGAGGTCTCGGCAGACGGTCGTACCTACACCTTCAAGCTGCGTCAAGGCGTCACGTTCAGCGACGGTACCCCCTTCGACGCGCAGGCGATGATCGACAGCTTCGCGAGGCGCGAAGCCGTCAACGCGGGCCCCGCGTACATGGTCTCGTTCATCGAGAGCACGTCGGCGCCAGATCCCTCCACCCTCGTGATCACGCTCACGGAGCCCAACAGCGCATTCCTCGACCTGCTTGCATCCCCGTACGGTCCCAAGGCGGTGAGTCCCACGGCCGTCGCCGAGCACGAGGTGGCTGGCGACCAGGCGCAGGCCTGGCTGGCCACCAACTCGGCCGGCACGGGCCCCTACACGATCAGCAGTTTCGAGCCCGGCGCGTACGAGCTCACCCGGAACGAGTCGTACTGGGGCACCGGGGAGTTCCTCCCCGCCTGCTACGAGAAGGTCAGCATCCGGATCATCCCCGACTTCACGACCCAGGCGCTCGAGCTGGAGAGCGGCGGACTCGACATCATGATCCACGGCATCGCGAAGAACGATCTCGCGCGCTTCGAAGATCAGGGATTCGTGGTGTTCCGGCACTTCGGCATCAATCGCGTGACGCTGCATCTCAACACGCACGATGGTCCCTTCTCCGACCCCGCCGTTCGCGCGGCGGTTCCGGCGGCGCTCGACCGGGACGGCATCGTCGACGCGGTGTGGGGGGACGGCGCGGTCACCGCGGAGCACATCTTCCCCCAGGGGATGCTTCCCTCGGGCGTCGGCACGTACGACGTCGCCTATGACCCTGCGGCTCTTACCGCGGCGGTCGACGCTGGCGGCTGGGGCGATGCGACGGTCGATCTGGTCTACACGACCGACGACCCGGTCAACGAGCAGTTGGCGGGCCTGATCGCCGCACAGCTCACGGAGGCGGGTCTGAACACCACCGCTCGTGGAGTGACGCAGCCCGAGACCTTCGAGTACCCCACCAAGCCTGACATCCGCCCCGATGCGCTGGTGTTGCCGGCCACGCCGGATGCGGCGCAC
>JBJTYK010000086.1:0-7039 GCA_046082745.1 Actinomycetota bacterium
CGCGCTGCGCGCGGACCGCCGCGGAGCGCGCGCGCCCCTCGGCGACGCGTCGGTCGGTGCCCTTCGCGAGTTCCGCGGCGAGGACCTTGTCGAAGGTCTCCTGGTCGAGCGGGATGTCTTCCTTGGCCATCGTGGCTCCTAGAGCGGACCGGAGATGCCGCCGTCCTTGCGGATCCGCCAGAAGTGCACGGCGAGGAAGATCACGGTGACGAACGGCAGGGCGAGGACGTGGAGCACGTACCAGCGCAGCAGCGTCTCCGGTCCGACGACGACGCCGCCGAGCAGGAGGAAGTTCGCCTGCTTCGCGATGAACGGGGAGTAGGCCGCGAGCGAGGTGCCGACGGTCACGGCCCAGATCCCGAGCTGGTCCCAGGGGAGCAGGTATCCGGTGAACGACAGGCCCAGCGTGAGGAACAGGAGCACGACGCCGACGACCCAGTTGAACTCCCGGGGTGGCTTGTACGCGCCGGTGTAGAAGACGCGCGCCATGTGGAGCGTCACCGTGAAGACCATCACGTGCGCGCCCCAGCGGTGGAGGTTGCGGACGAGGTCACCGAAGAACACGTTCGTGCGGATGTTCTGCATGTCGGCGTACGCCTGCGCCGCGCCGAGTTCCGCGGCGGGCCGGTAGAAGAACATGAGGAAGATGCCCGTGACCGTGAGCAGGATGAACATGAAGAACGAGAGGCCGCCGAGGCAGAACGTGTAGGTGAGCTTCAGCCCGTGACGCTTCATCTTCACGGGGTGCAGGTGGTAGAGGACGTTGTTCATCGTCGCGAGGGCGCGGTCGCGCGAGGTGTCCTTGTAGCCCTTCCGGAAGATCGAACCGGGGCGGAAGATCGACTTCCAGACCTCGGTCTCGCGGACCCGGTCGAAGACGACGCCCGGCGATGGCGGCCTGAGCTTCACCCGTCCCTCCTCACTCCGCCTCGGCCTGCTGGGAGACCGGGACCTCGCCCATCGTGCGCCGGCCCGCGGCACCCTCCGGTAGGCGCGCATAGTACAGCGTGTCGGTCGGGCACCGGTCGACGCAGACCGAGCAGCGCGTGCAGGCGTTGTCGTCGACGACGAACACCGCGTACGCCCCCTCGACCTCGGCCTCGACGGAGCCCGACGTGGCGCCCTCGACGATCTCGTTCGACATCATGTAGATGCAGTTCCACGGGCAGACGTCCTCGCACGCGCGGCAGAGGATGCAGTTGTCGGGGTCGAGCATGAGGTGCTTCGGCGACTTCACGCCCTGCGCGAGCCAGCCCGCGTCGACCGGCTGGAGCACGTAGTCGGTGTGGATGTCGACCTCGGTCTTCGTGAACGGCATCCGTCCCCCCTACCGGTATCCGCCGGTCGGACGGGACTCGCCCGTCTCGCCGCGCAGCCGTCGTCGCCAGTTCTGCATCGCCGCCGCTGCGACGAGGATCGTCACGAACGGGCCGGTGGTGAGGCCCATCGCGACGGCGTCGCGCAGCTGCATGAGCCAGAAGCCGTTCGGTCCCGAGCCGTCCCATCCGAGGGTCTGGTCGGCGAAGTACAGCCAGAACGACGGGATCACGGCCATCGAGATGAGGAGGAAGAAGACGACGCCGAGCGAGAACGCGACCGCGGTCGTCCACGTCCACTCCCAGGTGCGGAGGAACGGTTCGACCCGCTCCTTCAGCCGGACGACCTGGTTCGGGAGTTTCATCCTGCTCCTGCGGTCCTCGTGCGGGGCGGGTCTTCCCGGGAACCTACAACACGGAGCGGCCGTGCGTGGCGAGGGTCGGTCCGGGGCGGCCGATCGGCTCCCTACACTGGTCCCGTGGAACCCCTGGTCGCGGCGGACCTCGTGAGCCGGGGGCTCGCCTCCTGGTGGGCCCCCCTCCTCGCCGTCGCCGCGGGGGTCGTCTCCTTCGCCTCCCCGTGCGTGTTCCCACTCGTGCCGGGCTACCTGTCGTTCGTCGCGGGGGTCGAGCCCGGCCCCCGTCGCCTCGTCCCCTCACTCTTGTTCGTCGCGGGGTTCTCCGCGGTGTTCGTCGCGCTCGGGGCCTTCACGGGCGCGGTCCAGGGGCTCCTCCGGTCGCGGACCGGGACGATCGCGTCGGGGCTCCTCATCGCGGGGTTCGGGCTCCTCCTGCTCCTCACCGCGCTTCGGCGGGGCGGCGCCTCGCTCTACGCCGAGCGTCGACCCCTCCTTCGGCTCGTGCGGCCCGGGCGGGTCTGGGCGTTCCCGCTCGGCGTCGCGTTCGGAGCGGGGTGGACTCCGTGCGTCGGACCCGTCCTCGCCGGGGTGCTCGCCCTCGCCGCGTCGCGCGGCGACGCGGCGAGGGCCGCCGGCCTCCTCCTCTGCTACTCGCTCGGCCTCGGCATCCCGTTCGTCCTCGTCGGCGTCGGGGTCGGCCGGGCCGTCGGCGCCCTCGGGGCGCTCCGGCGCCACCACGGCTGGATCGCCGGCGTCTCCGGGGTGGCGATGGTCGCGATCGGCGTCCTCGTCGCGTCGGGCCGCTGGACCGCCCTCATCGCGCCGGTGCTCCGCGAGGTCGGTCGCTTCACCCCCGCGATCTGAGGTCGCCAGGCCGCGCCCGTCGACGCGCTCCTAGAATCGAGCCCGCATGACCGAGCCGACCCTCCGCCGGTCCGTCGCCCTCGTCTGGCGATCGCTCCGTTCCATGCGGACCGCCCTCGTCCTCCTGCTGCTCCTCGCGCTCGCCTCGGTCGCCGGCTCGCTCGTGCCGCAGGTCGGCGTCGCCGACGCCCGGATCGCCGCGACGTTGCGCGACCATCCGCTGCGCGCCGAGCTCTACGCGCGCGCCGGTCTCTTCGACGTCTACGGCTCGTGGTGGTTCACGCTCATCTACGTCCTGCTCCTCGTGTCGCTCGTGTCGTGCCTCGTGCCCCGGACGCGCGCGACGTACCGCGCGATGCGGACGCGACCCGCGCCGGCGCGCGACCTCGATGCGATGCGCCACTACGCGGAGGTGCCGGTCTCCGCGGAACCCGCGGTGGCGATCGCGGGCGCGCGGCTGCTCCTGCGCCGTCGCCGCTGGCTCCGGATGAGCACCCCCGACGGCGCGCCCGCGATCGCCGCCGACAAGGGCGTGCTCCGCGAGGCCGGGAGCCTCGTCTTCCACTGGGCGTTCCTGCTGCTCCTCGTCGGCGTCGTCTGGGGGCGGGGGACCGGCTTCACCGGGAAGGCGGTCATCGTCGAGGGGCAGACCTGGACGGAGGCCCACGCGAACTTCGACGGGAGCCTGCGCGAGGGCGCGTGGTTCGGTGAGGACCACTCCGGCGCGACCGTGGCGGTCGAGGACTTCGAGGCGACGTACCGGCTCACCGGTCAACCCGCGGACTTCGTGACGCGCGCGATCGTCGCGTCGGCGGACGGTTCGGACCGTCGCGAGGTCGAGATCCGCGTGAACGATCCCGCGCGCGTCGGTCACGTGAAGTTCTACCAGTACGGATACGGGTGGGCGCCCGTCGTCCGCGTCGTCGCCGACGGACGCGTCGTCGCCGACGCGCCGATCGTGTGTCGACAGGGCGCGCCGCCCGCGGGCGTGAGCCCGCTCCAGCTGCCGTGGGACTGCGTCCTGAAGGTCCCGTCGGTGCGCCCGCAGGTCGGGGTGCGATTCCGTCTGTGGCCCGACAGCCGCGCGCTCGCCGCGATCCTCGGGAGCGGTGCGCCGATGCCGATGATCATGGCCTTCGATCCGGTCCTGTCGTACGAGGCCTTCGAGGGTGACCTGCGCGCCGAGCGCGTGCAGTCGGTCACCTCGCTCGACACCTCGGCGATGCGATCCTTCGCGACCGGGGCGCTCGGCGCGGGGGAGACCATCGAGCTCCGCGACGGGCTCGAGATCGCGTTCCCGGAGCTCCGCCGCTACACCGTCCTCCAGGTCGGGCGGGACCGGGGGGCCGGCATCGCGCTCATCGCGGCTATCCTCGTGCTCGTGGGCCTGCTCCTCTCCCTCTTCGGATCGCGCCGTCGCGTGTTCGTGAACGCCGAGGCCGCCGGGGACGGGTCGGTCCTGCGGGTGGGCGGCTTCGCGGTCCAGCGCACCGCGGAGTTCGAGGCCGAGTTCGCCGCGCTCGTCGCGTCGCTCCGGGAACCGGTCCGCTGATGCTCGACGCCGCCGCGCAGTCCTGGGCCCGCATCTCGAACGACGCCTTCAACGTCACGTTCTTCTCGTACCTCGCAGGGATGCTCGCCGCGTTCCATTTCCTCGCGTTCCGCAAGGTCGTCGTCTGGCGCGCGTCGATCGCGCTCGCGGTCGTCGGCGCGGCGGCGCACCTCGTCGCCATCGTCGGCCGCTCGATCGCGGCCGAGCGACTGCCGATCGGGAACATGTACGAGTACTCGCTCGTCCTCGCGTTCCTCGTCGTCGTCGCGTACCTCGTCGGCGTCGAGCGGATCGCGGGCATCCGCACGCTCGGCGGGTTCGTCCTCGCGTTCGTCGAGGTCACGCTCGCGGTCGCGGTGCTCTTCCTCTACGTCGGGCCGGCGCCGCTCGTCCCCGCGCTCGACTCGTACTGGCGCACGATCCACGTCGGCTCGATGATCGTGTCGTCCTCGCTCCTCGCGCTCGGCTGCATCGTGACGATGCTCTACCTGATCCAGGAACGGCGGGAACGGCGCGGGCGCGGAGCGCCCGCGCCGATCCTCGGCGGCTCGGTCGACCTGGGCGACGCGCCGCCGGACTTCGAGGCCGACGCGGTGGCCGCGATCGGCGGGGAGGCGGCGCGTCGCGGCTGGCTCCCGTCGGCCGCGGTCCTCGACGGACTCGCCTACCGGATGCTCGCGTTCGCGTTCCCGATCTGGACGTTCGGCATCATCACGGGGGGCGTCTGGGCGGAGGATGCGTGGGGGCGCTACTGGGGATGGGACCCGAAGGAGACCTGGTCGTTCGTCACGTGGACGATCTTCGCGGGGTACCTCCACGCCCGCACGACCTCGGGCTGGCGGGGCCGTCCGGCCGCCCGCATCGCGATGGTCGGATTCGTCTCCCTCCTCATCACGTACTACGCGGTGAACCTCTGGATCGTGGGGCTCCACTCCTACGCCGGGGTGTCCTGAATCCGGTCGGTCGCAGGCACGGTGATAGCATCCGAGCGTTCCCGGTGAGGTCGGGGCGGGGAGGGAAGGCACCTATGCGTTCGGCTCGGAGGTCCCTCGCGCTCCTCGGCCTCCTCCCGCTCCTCGCCGCCTGCGCCACGAACTCGCAGAGCACCCTGCGGCCCGCCGGCCCGAACGCCCAGCGGATCTTCGACCTCTCCGTTCCGGTCTTCGCCATCGCGGGCGTGATCTTCGTCATCGTCGAGGTCGCCCTCGTCTACCTCTCGCTGAAGTACCGCCATCGGAAGGGACGCGACACGATCCCGCCGCAGATCCACGGCAACACGCGGCTCGAGATCGCGTGGACGATCCTGCCGGCGCTCATCCTCGCCGGGGTCGCGGTCCCCACGGTCGCGACGATCTTCGACCTGAAGCGCGACCCGGGTCCCCAGGCGCTCGAGGTCACCGTCCTCGGGCACCAGTTCTGGTGGGAGTTCGACTACCCCAACGACGACGTGAACACCGCGAACGTCCTCCACATCCCGGTCGACCGACCCGTCCTCGTGACGCTCTGCGCGGCAGGCGCCGGGTACGGCGGCGTGCCGGCGGCGTCGCCCTGCCAGCCGGGCGGGGCGGAGGGTCCGCAGCCCGCGGCCGTCGGGTTCGACGTCATCCACTCGTTCTGGGTCCCGGCGCTCTCCGGCACGCAGGACGTCGTGCCGGGACGGGCGAACACCCTCCTGCTCGAGGCCTCCGAGACCGGCCTCTTCAGCGGGCAGTGCAAGGAGTTCTGCGGGCTGTCCCACGCCTACATGCGCTTCCAGGTCCTCGTGCAGACGCAGGACGAGTTCGACGCCTGGCTCGCGGCGCAGCGCGCCGACGCGGTCGAGGCCACCGACGGCTCGCTCGCCGCGACGGGCGCGCAGCTGTTCCTGAACGGGCAGTGCATCGCCTGCCACGCGATCGGCGGCCTCGAGACCGCCGACGGCCAACCCCTCGTCGCGAACGGGGGGCCGGACCTCACGCACTTCGCGAGCCGCGATTGCTTCGCGGGCTGCATCCTCGAAACGAACGCCGAGAACCTCCGGAAGTGGCTCGACAACCCGCCGGCCGTGAAGGCCGGGTCGTGGATGCCGGACTACGGGCTCACGCCCGAGGAGATCGAGGCCCTGACCGCGTACCTGCTGAGCCTCGAGTGAGGGAGGGACGATGGCGAGCGTGACCGTACCCGCAGGCGCGACGAGGGGGGGGATCCTCCGACGTCCGACCGCGACCCACGGCGTCTGGAGCTGGTTCACGACCGTCGACCACAAGAAGATCGGGATCCTCTACGGCGTCGCCTCGTTCGTGTTCTTCCTCGTCGGGGGCATCGAGGCGCTCCTCATCCGCATCCAGCTCGCCCAGCCGAACGGGACCGTCCTCGACCCGGACACCTACAACCAGATCTTCACGATGCACGGCCTCACGATGTTCTTCTTCGTCGTCATGCCGCTGTCCGCCGCCTTCATCAACTACCTCGTCCCGCTCATGATCGGTGCCCGCGACGTCGCGTTCCCGAGGCTGAACGCGTTCAGCTTCTGGGTGTGGCTCGCGGGCGGCATCTTCATCTACTCGAGCTTCGTCCTCGGCGGCGCGCCGAACGGGGGCTGGTTCGGCTACGCGCCGAATTCCACCGTGGACACCTCACCGGGCATGACCTTCTATTCGGTCGGCCTCCTCATCGCGGGGATCGCCTCGACGGTGTCGGCGGTGAACCTCGCGGTCACCGTCCTCAACATGCGGGCGCCGGGCATGACGCTCTTCCGGATGCCGGTGTTCGTCTGGATGAGCCTCGTCGTCCAGCTGCTCCTGGCCTTCTCGCTCCCGATCATCACCGTCGGCCTGGTCGAGATGCTCTTCGACCGTCGCTTCGGGACCCACTTCTTCGATCCCGCCGCGGGCGGCGACCCCGTGCTCTGGCAGCACCTCTTCTGGCTGTTCGGGCACCCCGAGGTCTACATCCTCATCCTGCCCGCG
>JBJTYK010000087.1:0-3390 GCA_046082745.1 Actinomycetota bacterium
GGTGTTTCTGCCATCTGTTTCGTTCTGTTCGTGGGTTTTGGGTGTGGCTTCTGCCTTCACCTTCCTTCTGGGCCTCGGCACGACCGTCCGGGTGACGCTCCCGCTCTGAGCGGGGCTACTGCACGACGAGCGCGGTCACCATCCCGTACATGCCCTGCGGTCCCTCCACGTGGGGAAGGATGTGGCAGTGGAAGGCCCACACGCCGGGCTGGTCCGCGTGGACGAGCACGTCGAACCGCTGCCCCGGCGCGATGACGAGCGTGTCCGACTCGTAGGGCTCCGCGAGCGGGAACCCGTCCTCCCCGACCACGGCGAAGTGGAACCCGTGGAGGTGCATCGGGTGGAGCATGCTCCCGTCGTTCGCGATGTGGATGAGGACCCAGTCGCCGAGCTTCGCGACGATCGGGGTCGTGGCGGGGAACTCCTTCGCGTTCAACGTGTAGCCGAGCGGGCCGTCCCCGAGGAACATCGTGAACTCGGTCCCGATCCGCGGCGGGGCGCCGAACGCGAGCTTCCCGTTCTCGTCCCAGGTGACCGACGGGTACGGCCAGGCGCCGCCCTTCGGCTCCACGATCATCGAGCCGTAGAGCCCCTTGCCGACCTGCTCGGTCGAGTTGAAATGCGAGTGGTACACGTACATCCCCGGCGGATCCTGCACGGTGAACTCATAGGTGAAGAACGCGCCGGGCAGGATCGGGTCCTGCGTGATGAACGGCACGCCGTCCATCGCGTTCGGCACCGTGAGGCCGTGGAAGTGCATCACGGTCGGCTCGCTCATCTCGTTGCGGACGACGATGCGCACCTTGTCGCCGCTCCGGAAGCGGAGCTCCGGGCCGGGGATCTGCCCGTTGTAGGCCATCGCCGACACGAACGTGCCGGGCTTCGTCTCCCACTGCACCTCGGACGCGGTGATCCGGTAGACCTTCCAGCCGTCCTCGAGGGTCGGCTCGAGGACCTCGTTGCCGGTCCCCTGGGTCGTCGCGGGGAAGTCCACGACGCCCTGGCGGTGGCCGTCGAGCATCTCCTGGACGGTCATCGTCATCCCGTCGGACCCGCCCGCCATCGCGGCCATGTCGGTGCCGACCTGCCCGACCGCCGTCGCGTCGCTCGCGACGAGGGAGCCCGTCATGCCGAGGTCCGCGTGGCCCGCGATCGTGCAGATCACCTCGTAGGTCCCTGCCGCGAGCGCGGGGACGGAGAGCGACGTCGTCTCCCCCACGGCGATCTCCGGCGTCTCGACGACGCCGTCGGGCGTGCGGACGCCGAACGTGTGCGGCGCGGTCCCCATGTTCATCACCGCGAACGCGATCGGGCGGCCGGTCGGGACCTCGATCCGCGCCGGCGAGATCGCCCACTCGGAGAGCATGACCTCGACGGAGACGGGACTGTTGTCGGTGCCGCCGGTGGCGGCGCCCGCGCCGCCACAGGCGGCACCGACGAGCGCGACGAGCACGACGAACGCGGATGCGGTGGTGCGGAGCCTTCCCCTCACGGCGGTGACCTCCTGGTGTCGGTTCCCGGCATCGGACCCGACCAGTGAACCGGCGAGGTCGCGTGCGGAACGGGGCCGAGGGTCCCGCCGCGCGGGGGCCCTTCGGACCTGCGGTGAGCCGGATGCGGGTCCCATGCTGGCCGCATGTTCGTCCGCTACTACGTGGACCTCGCCCTGCCGTTCGGATCGGTCGAGCGCGCGTTCCTCGCCGACCCCGGTGAGTGGCTGCCCGGGATGGCCCACGACGCCGACGAGCGCGGCGACCGCCTCCTCGGCGAGGTCGGTTTCGGCCAGGGACCCCGGATCGGCAAGCGCGTCGAGGTCGAGGTGGGTGAGCCGGCGAAGCTCCACGGGACGACGCTCCTGCCGATCGCGTGGAAGGCGACGGCGACCGACGCGGTCTTCCCGTCGCTCGAGGCCGACCTCGAGATCGCCGCGCTCGGCCCCGACCGCACCCAGCTCTCGATCAGCGCCCGCTACCGCCCGCCGATGGGCGGGGTCGGCCGGGTCCTCGACCGGGCGCTCCTCCACCGGGTCGCCGAGGCGACCCTGAAGGACTTCCTCGACCGCGTCGGCGAGGGCCTCTCCGCACGCGTGCTCGCGGCGAGCGGCGGCTGAGCCCGGCTACGATTGCCCCCGTGAGCAAGCAGCCCCCGCTCCGGGTCATGCTCGTCGACGACCACGAGGTCGTCCGTGGCGGCGTCCGCGCGCTCCTGAAGGCCAACGACGACATCGTCGTGACCGCCGAGGCCGGCACCGTCCGGGAGGCGATCGAGGAGGCCGAGCGCACGAAGCCCGACGTCGTCGTCATGGACGTCCGGCTCGCCGACGGCAGCGGCATCGAGGCGACCCGCGAGATCCGCGCCCGGCGGCCGGAGACCCGGGTGATCATGCTCACCTCGTTCGCCGACGACGAGGCGCTCTTCGCCTCGATCATGGCGGGGGCCTCGGGCTACGTCCTGAAGCAGGTCCACGGCAACGAGCTCGTCCGGGCGATCCGCACGGTCGGCGCGGGCGGGAGCCTCCTCGACCCCGCGGTCACGAGCGCGGTGCTCGACCGCCTCCGCAAGGGCAAGCACCTCGTCCAGGACGAGAAGCTCGCGCGCCTGTCCCCGCAGGAGGAGCGCATCCTCACCCTCGTGGCCGACGGCCTCACGAACCGCGAGATCGGCGAGGAGCTCGACCTCGCCGAGAAGACCGTGAAGAACTACCTCTCGAGCATCCTCGCGAAGCTCGAGGTCGCCCGCCGGGCGGAGGCCGCCGCCTACCTCGTCCGCCACACGACGACCCCGGGCAGTTAGCCGCGCCTGCGGCGCAGGGCGGAGGGGTCCCGTCGGGTCCCCTCCGGAGGGGGACCCCCGACCCACCCCCGATTCCGTCGCGTGCCCCATGCTGGGGGCGTCGGAAGGAGGGAACCATGAGTGCAAGGCTCGAGCAGTTCGAGGAACCGAGGTTCGCGAAGTGGCTCTTCGCATCGACCGCCGGGGCGTGGATCTGGATCCTGCCGCGGCTGTACTTCGGCTGGAAGTGGTTCGAGGCGGGCCGGGAGAAGATCTGGCCGGCCGAGGGTGGCAGTTGGCTGAGCGACCCGGCGGGCCTCCAGGGCTTCGTGGGCTACGCCCAGACGCTCCACGAGGGCGAGCACCCGGCCGTGAACTACGACTGGTACGTCTCGTTCCTGAAGTTCGTCGGCAACAACGCGGGCTGGATGTCGCCGCTCATCGCGGTGGGCGAGCTCCTGATCGGCATCGCGTTCATCGTCGGCCTGTTCGTCGGGATCTCCGCCTTCTTCGCCGGGATGCTGAACATGTCGTTCGGCCTCGCGGGCAGCGCGGGCGTGAACCCCGTGTTCTTCCTCTTCGATGTGCTGTTCATCCTGGCGTGGCGGAACGCGGGCT
>JBJTYK010000088.1:0-13165 GCA_046082745.1 Actinomycetota bacterium
TATATGTCGAACTCGGCCAGGCCGGCTCTGAGACCATCGGCAACACCTACAATGGCACGATGTGGGGAAAGATCCTCGACCTGATGGGGGCCGAGAACATCGCCGCCGGGAAGATTCCCGGACCGTGGGGACCCCTCAATCCGGAGTCGGTGATCGCCGCCAATCCCGACATCATCTTCATCGCCGGCTCGTCCTGGGTGAACCGTCCGAAGGCGGTGAAGACGGGATACGACGCCAGCCCCGAGCTGACCCGCACCTCGCTCGCACCCTACGCGGCGCGCGCCGGCTGGGCGGATCTCAAGGCGGTGAAGTCGGGCAACGTGAACGCGATCGAGCACGGGCTCGCGCGCACGCTCTTCGATTTCGTCGCGATGGAGTACATCGGCAAGCGGCTCTATCCCGACGCCTTCCGCGATGTCGACCCGGAACGCTCGTTCCGCGAGTATCATCAGAAATACCTCCCGGTCGCCTATAGCGGCACCTGGATGCTGCCGCTCAAGCCGTGAGCGCCACCAGCACTGTCGCCGCCGTCTACGACCGCATCGCCGCGCGCCGCGCGGCGGTGCTGGTCGCCGGCCTCGCCGCCCTCGCCTTCAGCGCGCTGTTCGACGTCGTGACCGGCCCGGCCTTCCTCCCGGTGGCGGCCGTGGCGAAGTCGGTGCTCGGCCTCGCCCAGGACCGGCTCCTCCTGCCCGTCGGGGCGCTCTCCGGCGGCGAGCGGCGTCGCCTCGAGCTCGGCCGCATCCTCTTCGGCGGGAGCGACGTGCTCCTGCTCGACGAGCCGACGAACCACCTCGACGTCGACGCGAAGACCTGGCTCATGCGGTTCCTCGGCGGATTCCGCGGGGTCCTCGTCGTCGTGAGCCACGACCTCGCGCTCCTCGACGCCTCGATCACACGGATCGTCCACCTCGACCGCGACGGTGTCCGGCAGTACCGCGGCACGTACTCGCAGTACCGCGAGGCGCGCCGTCAGGACGAGGAACGTCTCCGCGCGCTCGCCGATCGCCAGGCCGCCGAGATCCACCGCCTGAAGACGCTCGCCGACTCGATGCGAGGCCAGACCGAGAAGCGCGCCCGGAAGGCGAAGACCCTCGACACGCGCGTGGCGCGTCTGCGGCGGACCCAGGTGCAGGGTCCCGCGCGGGAGCGGCGCATCCGCTACCGGTTCCCGGAGCCGCCCCACGCGGGCAAGCTCGTCCTCGAGGCGTCGGGCCTCACGAAGGGCTACGGGGGGCCGCCGGTGTTCGAGGACGTGTCGTTCGACGTGTTCCGGGGCGATCGGCTCCTCATCCTCGGCCTGAACGGCGCCGGGAAGACCTCGCTCCTGCGGATCCTCGCGGGCGTGAACGGGGCCGACGCGGGGACGTTCCGGCTGGGCGCGGGCGTCTCGCTCGGCTACTACGCGCAGGAGCACGAGGGCATCCGCGCCGGGGTCCCGGTCCTCGCCCACGTCCGTGCCGAGTCCACCGACGCGGACGACCAGGCGCTCCGGGCGCTCATCGGGATGTTCGGGCTCTCCGGCGACGTCGCGTCGCAGGACGCCGGGACGCTGTCGGGCGGGGAGAAGACGAAGCTGGCGCTCGCCCAGCTCGTGGCCGGGCGACGCAACCTCGTGCTGCTCGACGAGCCGACGAACAACCTCGACCCGCCGTCGCGCACCGCGATCGCGGAAGCCCTCGCCGCGTGGTCCGGCACGATGGTCCTCGTGAGCCACGACGTCGAGTTCGTCGCGGCCCTCGCGCCGGACCGGGTCCTCACGATGCCGGAGGGGGAGGTCACGGCGTGGGACGACGACTACCTCGACCTCGTCGCGCTCGCGTGAGACCACGGGGAACCCGGCGGCGGTACGCTCGTCCCCGGGGAGGGACGAGATGACGGGGGAGCGGCTCGACCGACGTCCGCCGGCCACCGCGCCGGCGCCGACGGGGTTCCGGCGCGCGCTCGTCGTCTTCGAGCGCGCCGTGAAGGAGGCGGGGTGGGACTGCCGCATGTGCGGGCAGTGCATCCTCCATTCGACGGGGCTCTCCTGCCCGATGCGCTGCCCGAAGAACCTGCGGAACGGTCCGTGCGGCGGGGTCCTCGTCGACGGCAACTGCGAGGTCCTTCCGGACACGCCGTGTGTCTGGGTCGAGGCCTGGGAGGGCTCGCGACGGCTGCCCCTGTGGCGCGACCACATGGCCCACGTCGAGCGACCGGTCGACTGGCGCCTCCAGGAGACCTCCTCGTGGGAGAACTACGTCACGCGCCGCGACCGCCACGTCCCGGCGGGATGGCGGGGCGCGCCGTGAGCGAGCCGCGCTCGGGGCTCCACCGCCGGCTCCTCGCGGGCGGGTTCGCCGTGACGGCGGAACTGCCGACGACCGACGGTGCCGACCCGTCCGAGGTCGCCCGGCTCGCGGCGGCCTACCGCGGCCGCGTCGACGCCGTGAACTGCACCGACAACAGCGCCGCCCACCCGCACCTGTCGGCGATCGCGGCCGCCGCCCTCCTCGTCGCGAACGGCGTCGAGCCCATCATGCAGCTCGGCTGCCGCGACCGGAACCGGCTCGCGCTCCAGGCCGACCTCCTCGGCGCCGCGGCGCTCGGCGTCCGCAACATCGTGTGCATGACGGGCGACGACGTCACCGCCGGGGACCACCCGGAGGCCAAGCCCATCTTCGACATCGACGGCGTCCACCTCCTGCGGATCGCGAGGACCCTCCGCGACGAGGGTGTCTACCTGTCCGGACGGGCGCTCACGAGCCCGCCCTCGTACTTCGTCGGGGCGGTCGAGAACCCGTTCGCACCGCCGTTCGACTTCCGACCGGTACGACTCGGTACGAAGGCCGACGCGGGGGCGGAGTTCGTCCAGACCCAGTGCTGCTTCAATCTCCCGCGGCTGCGGGGATTCCTCGACCGCAGCCGCGACCTCGGCGTGCTCGACCGGGTGCACGTCCTCGTCGGGGTCTTCGTGCCGCGCTCGGCGCGCGCGCTCCGCTACCTCCGCGACGAGGTGCCCGGGATGGACGTCCCCGATGCCGTGATGGAGCGCCTCGAGGGCACCGCCGGCGACCGACAGCGGGCGGAGGGGGTCGCGATGGCGGTCGAGACGATCCGGGAACTCCTGGCGATGCCGGGGGTGTCCGGCGTCCACCTCATGGGCATCCGCAACGAGGACGCCATCTTCGAGGTGCTCGAGACCTCCGGGCTCGATCCCCGCCCCGCGCTACCGTAGGGGCGCCGTTCCACCCGGGCGGCGGGAGGTCGACGAGGTGCGCGTGGTCCGGCGATTCGCGTTCGCGGCGGTGGCCCTCTCGCTCGCAGCGGGCGCGTGCGGCTGGCCGGCGACCGCGCCGCCGGCGACCTCCGGCTCGCCGGCGCCCCTCGCGCCGTCCCCGGTCGTGGCAGCCCCCGGGGAGGACCCCGTCGTCGCCGTCGTGCGCGCGGTGCTCCCCTCGGTCGTGAACGTGACGGCCGACGTCCTCGAGACGTCCCTGGTCGGAGGCGCGCGCAACGGCACGAGCGTCGGGACGGGGTTCATCGTCCGCGCCGACGGCATCATCGTCACGAACTACCACGTCGTGGAACGTGCCTCGCGGATCACCGTCACGACGTCCGGCGAGGATCCGAGGCAGTACACGGCTCGGGTCATCGGGGGCGATCCGGAGGCCGACCTCGCGGTCCTGAAGGTCGATGCGAGCGATCTCCCGGAGGTGCGGATCGGGTCCGCGGACACGCTCGAACTCGGGCAGAGCGTCGTCGCGATCGGCTTCGCCCTCGCCCTCGAGGGAGGGCCGACCGTCACGAGGGGCGTCGTATCCGCGCTCGACCGGACGATCACGGTTCCCGACCCGAACTGCGCCGAGTGCGAGAACGGGTCCCGGACCTACGCGCGCGTCGTCCAGACCGATGCCGCGATCAACCCGGGGAACTCCGGTGGCCCGCTCGTCGACCTCTCCGGGGCCGTCGTCGGGATCAACAGCGCGGGCACGACGCGCGCCGAGAACATCGGCTTCGCGATCGCGATCGACGCCGCGGTCCCCACGATCGAGCAGGCCGAGCGGGAGCCGGACCAGCCGGTCGCCTACCTCGGGGTCGTCGCGATCGACGTGACGCCGGTGCTCGCCGTCCAGGAGGGGCTCCGCATCGACGCGGGCGCCTACATCGTGGCGCTCACGCCGCAGGGCCCCGCCGAGCGATCGGGGATCGAGGTCGGCGAGGTGATCGTCTCCCTCGGTGGCGTCGCCGTGGACGGGGGGACCGACCTCGGGGAGGCCATCCGACGGCGCGCGCCGGGTGACCGGGTGGAGGTCGTCCTCGTCGATCGGGCCGGAGACCGACGCACGCTCGTCGTGACGCTCGGGACGAACCCGCTCCCCACCGCGTGAGCCCTGCTCCCGAGGGGGCGCGGGAGCTGACGTAGGGTCGGGTCGTGGTCCCCCGTCGCATCCCCGTCGCGCGTGTCGCCGGCATCGACGTCGCCGCCCATCTCTCCTGGTTCCCGGTGCTCGCCGCGGTCTGCGTCGGCGTCGAGCGGGGATTCGCGCAGCTCTTCCCGGCCGAATCGCGCGTCGTCCTCGGCGCGCTCGCGGTCGTGAGCGGTCTCGGGCTGTTCGCCAGCCTCACGCTCCACGAGCTCGCGCACGCGCTCGTCGCGAACCGCCTCGGCGTGCGGGTCCGCTCGATCCTGCTCTTCATGTTCGGGGGCGTCGCGGAGATCGACGGCGAGGCGCCGACCCCGGGCGCGGAGTTCGCGATCGCCCTCGTCGGTCCGGCGGTCTCGGTGGCCCTCGGCAGCGGATCGGGGGTGCTCGCCCTCGCCGCCGAGCAGCGCGGCCGGGCGCTCACCGGCGCCGTCTTCGGGGCCCTCGCGCTCATGAACCTCGGCGTCGCGCTCTTCAACCTCGTTCCCGGCCTGCCCCTCGACGGCGGCCGCATCCTGCGCGCCGCGCTGTGGCGGGCGACCGGGGACCGGGCGCGGGCGACCCGGATCGCGGGTCGCGGCGGACGCGTCCTCGCCGTGGGCATCGCCGCGGCGGGCGCCGCGGTCGCGATCCTCGGCGACGAGCCGCTCGGGCTCTGGTACGTGCCGATGGGCGGATTCCTGTGGATCGTCGCGGTCGCCGCGGCCCGGCGGGCACCCCCCGAGCCGGTAGCCTCTGCGCGTGGACGCCGCTGACCGACCCTCGACGGGCCCGTTCCGCGCGGGTGAACGCGTGCTCCTCGTCGACGCGAAGGACCGCCACTACCTCGTGCGGCTCGAGGCGGGCGGGACCTGGCACTCGCACGGGGGCGCCCTCGCGCTCGACGGCATCATCGGCGCCGTCGAGGGGAGCGAGGTGCAGTCCGCCTCCGGCATGGTGTTCCAGTGCTTCCGGCCCCGGATGGCCGACGTGGTGCTGAAGATGCCGCGCGGCGCGCAGGTCGTCTACCCGAAGGACGCCGCGGCGATCCTCGTCGAGGCCGACGTGTTCCCCGGAGCCCGCGTGCTCGAGGCCGGCACCGGTTCGGGCGCGCTCACGATCGCGCTCTGCCGCGCGGTCGGTCCGTCGGGTCGCGTCGTGTCGTACGACCTGCGGGACGATTTCCGCGAGACCGCCCGCGGCAACGTCGCGGCGTTCTTCGACGGGCTCCCCGGTTGGCTCGACCTCCGCCCGGGCGACGTCGCGGATGTCTCCGCGACCGGCGACCGATTCGACCGCGTCGTCCTCGATCTGCCCGCCCCATGGGAACCGCTCGGGGCGATCGCCTCGGCGCTCGAGCCCGGCGGCGTGCTCTGCAGCTACCTGCCGACGACGCCGCAGATCCAGTCGCTCGTCGTCGCGCTCGAGCCGCACGGGTTCCGCCACGTCGAGACCTTCGAGGTGCTCCACCGCTCCTGGCACGTGAACGCGCGGAGCGTGCGTCCCGACCACCGGATGGTGGCCCACACCGGGTTCGTGACGATCGCCCGGCGCGGCCCCGCGGCGTAGCGGCCGAGCGGCCTCCCCGGGGCCGCCCCGGGCCCCGCCTCTATACTCGGGGACGTCCGCGGAGGTGGCGATGCCGGAGAGCGACCCGCAGGAAGCCCAGGAGCAGCACGAGAAGCAGGTCCACGAGCTGCAGCTGCAGGTGCGCTTCCTCGAGGACGAGATCGCCCTGCTCCGCCGCCGGCTCACGAACGCCCCCCGCCAGGTCCAGGTCCTCGAGGACAAGGTCGAGGAGACCCGCTCGGAGCTCGCGCGGGCGATGGGCCAGAACGACCGCCTCGCCGACGCCCTGCGGGCGGAGCGGGAGAAGATCGAGTCGCTCCGCGAGGAGGTCGACAAGCTCAGCCGTCCGCCGGCGAGCTTCGGGGTGTTCCTCGCGGCGAACGACGACGGCTCCGTCGACATCGCGTCCTCCGGCCGGAAGCTCCGCGTGACGGTGAGCCCGGACGTCGATCCGACGCTCCTGCGCCGAGGCGCCGAGGTGATCGTGAACGAGGCGCTGAACGTCGTCGACGTCCTCGACCCCGACCGGGTCGGTGAGGTCGCGACGGTGAAGGAGCGCCTCGGCACCGACCGCGTCATCGTCGTCGGCCACGGCGAGGAGGAGCGCGTCGCCGTCCTCGGCGAGGTCCTGCGCGCCGAGGGGGGCATCCGGGCCGGCGACGCGCTCCTCCTCGATCCGCGCTCCGGCGTCGCGCTCGAGAAGCTCCCGAAGGAGGAGGTCGAGGAACTCGTCCTCGAGGAGATCCCCGACGTCTCGTACGAGGACATCGGCGGCCTCGAGCGCCAGATCGAGGCGATCCGCGACGCGGTCGAGCTGCCGTTCCTCTACGCGGAGCTCTTCGCCGAGCACGAGCTCGAGGCGCCGAAGGGCGTCCTGCTGTACGGCCCGCCCGGTTGCGGGAAGACCCTCATCGCGAAGGCCGTCGCCCGCTCGCTCGCCGACAAGGTCGCCGAGCGCACCGGCCGCAGCGACGTCCACTCGTACTTCCTGAACGTGAAGGGCCCGGAGCTCCTGAACAAGTACGTGGGGGAGACCGAGCGCCAGATCCGGCAGATCTTCCAGCGGGCCAAGGAGCGGAGCGAGGAGGGCCTGCCGGTCATCGTGTTCTTCGACGAGATGGACTCGATCTTCCGCACCCGCGGCACCGGCATCTCCTCCGACGTCGAGTCGACGATCGTGCCGCAGCTGCTCTCGGAGCTCGACGGCGTCGAGACGCTGAAGAACGTCATCGTGATCGGGGCCTCGAACCGCGAGGACCTCATCGACCCCGCGATCCTGCGCCCGGGTCGGCTCGACGTGAAGATCAAGATCGAGCGTCCGGACGCGGCGCAGGCGGGCGACATCATGCGGAAGTACCTCCACCCCGGCGTGCCGCTCCACCCCGAGGAGCTCGCCCGCTCCGGGGAGGACCCGGCCGCGGCCACCGCGCGGCTCATCTCGGCAACCGTCGAGCGGATGTACGCGGTGAGCGACGAGAACCGGTTCCTCGAGGTCACGTACGCCTCCGGCGACAAGGAGATCCTCTACTTCAAGGACTTCAACTCCGGGGCGATGATCGAGAACATCGTCCGTCGGGCGAAGAAGGAGGCCATCAAGCGGTTCCTCTCGACGGGCGAGAAGGGCATCCGCGGGGAGGATCTCCAACAGGCGATCCGCGACGAGTTCAAGGAGAACGAGGACCTGCCGAACACGACGAACCCCGACGACTGGGCGCGGATCTCCGGGAAGAAGGGCGAGCGCATCGTCTACGTCCGCACGCTGCTCGGGGACGGCGTCGGCGGCGAGGGGCGCCAGGTCGAGCGCGTGAGCCCCGGCCAGTACCTGTAGCGGATGGCGATCCCCAAGGTCTTCGGGATCGAGACCGAGTACGGGATCGCCGGCATCGGCCAGCGCGACTTCAACCCCGTCCTCGCATCCTCGCTCCTCATCAGCGGCTACGCGGGCGACCTGCGCCGCATCCGCTGGGACTACGAGCAGGAGTCCCCCCTGCGGGATGCGCGCGGCGGCGGTCCATCCCTCGTGCGCGACATGGGGGAGGACGACGTCGGGCTCGCGAACGTGATCCTCCCGAACGGCGCCCGCTACTACGTCGACCACGCGCACCCGGAGTACTCCACGCCGGAGTGCGCCACGCCACGGGAGCTCGTCGTCCACGACCGTGCGGGGGAGCGGATCCTCGAGGCCTCGCTCGACGCCTTCCTGGCGACCCTCGCGCCCGGCGCGCGCGTCGGCATCTACAAGAACAACAGCGACGGCAAGGGGAACTCCTACGGCACGCACGAGAACTACCTCGTGGACCGCTCGCTCCCGTTCGCCGACCTCGTCCGGGACCTGATCCCGTTCCTCGTCTCGCGACAGGTGTTCACGGGGGCCGGGAAGGTCGGGACCGAGGCGGACGGTGACGCCCACGGGCGCCCGCCCTTCCAGATCTCGCAGCGCGCCGACTTCTTCGAGGCGGAGGTCGGCCTCGAGACGACGCTGAAGCGCCCGATCGTGAACACCCGGGACGAGCCGCACGCGGACGCCGACCGGTACCGGCGGCTCCACGTGATCATCGGCGACGCGAACCTCTGCGAGGTGGCCTCCCTGCTGAAGATCGGCACGGCGTCGCTCGTCCTGCGGATGATCGAGGACGCGTTCCTCCCCGATCTCTCCCTGGAGACCCCCGTCGCGGCCCTGCGGCGCATCTCGGCGGATCCGACGTGTCACGAGCGGGTCGCTCTTCGGGACGGCCGGCGGCTCACGGCGATCCAGCTCCAGTGGGAGTACCTCGAGCGTGCCGCGAAGTACGTCGAGCAGGAGGGGGCCGCCGAGGGCGACGCCGAGGTGCTCGCCCGGTGGGAGGACGTGCTCGGCCGACTCGAGGACGACCCGTCCGGCCTCCACCGCGAACTCGACTGGGTCGCGAAGCACCGGCTCGTCGAGGCCTACCGCGAGCGCGACGGTCTCGATCGACAGGACCCGAAACTCCGGCTCGTCGACCTCCAGTACCACGACGTCCGCCGCGATCGTGGCCTCCACGCGCGCCTCGAGGCGACCGGAGCCGTCGAGCGCCTGACCTCCGACGAGGAGGTCGAGCGGGCGATGCGCGAGCCGCCGACGACGACCCGGGCGTGGTTCCGGGGTGAATGCGTGCGCCGCTTCCCCGAGCAGCTCGTCGCGGCGTCGTGGGACTCCCTGATCGTCGACACCGGCGCCCGCGCGCTCCAGCGGATCCCGATGCTCGAGCCGCTCCGCGGGACCCGCGCCCACGTCGGCGACCTCCTCGACGGCGTCGAGGACGCCGCGGGCCTCGTCGCCGCACTCGGTGGGGGCTCGGTCGGGGGTGCCCGGTAGACTTGTGCCGGAACGGCGCGGGGACGCGCCCCGCTCCGGGAGGTGCGTCGTGAGCCAGGAACAGGAACGCAAGCGGTCGCAGCGTCGTCCGTCCGAGACGCCCTCCGAGGAGGAGGTCGCCTCCCCGTCGTCGTCGGCGGAGGCCCTCAAGGAGGAGATGGACGCGATCCTCGACGAGATCGACGCGGTCCTCGAGAACAACGCCGAGGAATTCGTGAAGGGCTACGTGCAGAAGGGCGGCGAGTGACCGACCCGGTCACGCCGCCGCTCGGACCCTCGATCGGGGCGAACCCGAGCTTCGTCGACCTGCTCGTCGCGAGCAATCCGTCGGCGTTCCCCGCCCCCGCGCCCTCGGCATCGCCGCTCGATCCGGTCCGTCACGGCACGACCGTGCTCGGGCTGAAGTACGACGGGGGCATCGTCATGGCCGGCGACCGCCAGGCGACGGCCGGCATGGACATCGCCGACGACCGGATCGAGAAGGTCTTCGCCGCCGACGACTACTCCGCGATCGCGATCTCCGGCTCGGCCGGCCAGGCCGTCGAGATCGTGAAGCTCTTCCAGCTCGAACTCGAGCACTACGAGAAGATCACCGGCGACCGCCTCTCGCTCGAGGGCAAGGCGAACCGCCTCGCGCAGATGATCCGCGGCAACCTCCCGCTCGCGATGCAGGCCGGACTCATCGTCGTGCCCCTGTTCGGGGGGTTCGACGAGGGACGCGGGCAGGGCCGCATCTTCAACTACGACGCGACCGGCGGGCGCTGGGAGGACGAGGACTTCCACGCGACCGGCTCCGGTGGTCGCGCGGCGCGGTCGTCGCTGCGCAAGCGCTGGCGGCCGGGCATGGACCTCGCCGGCGGTCTCGCCGTCGCGGTCGAAGCGCTCGTCGACGCCTCGCGCGAGGACGCCGCCACGGGCGGTCCGGACCCCTCGCGCGCGATCTACCCCACGGTCGTCGTCGTCGACGCATCGGGCGCGCGGCGCGTCGAGGAGTCCCGGGTGGCCGAGACGGTGGCGGCGGTCCTCGGAGGCGGTGCCTGATGTCGTTCATGCCCTACGTGCCGCCCGAGCAGCTCATGAAAGATCGGTCCGATTACGCCCACAAGGGCATCGCCCGCGGGAAGTCCGTCGTCGGCCTCGAGTACCGCGACGGGCTCCTGTTCGTCGCCGAGAACCCGAGCACGACGCTCCACAAGATCTCCGAGATCTACGACCGCATCGCCTTCGCCGGCGTCGGCAAGTACAGCGAGTTCGAGGACCTCCGGATCGCCGGGGTTCGGCTCGCCGACCTCCGCGGGTACTCGTACGGTCGGGAGGACGTGAAGGCGAAGGACGTCGCGAGCGCCTACTCCCAGTCGCTGTCGATGATCTTCACCCAGCAGATGAAGCCCTACGAGGTCGAGCTGCTCGTCGGCGAGGTGGACTCCGACGGCGGTCGCAACGCCCTGTACCACGTGCTCTTCGATGGCTCCGTGAACGACGAGCAGGGGCTCGTGGCGATCGGGGGACACGCGGAGGACCTCACGACCGCGCTCCGGTCCGCGTTCGCGCCGGACTGGGACCTCGCCACCGCCGTCCGGGAGGCCGTGAAGGCCCTCTCGGCGGTCGAGGAGCGCGCGATCGAGCCGCAGGCCGTCGAGGCCGGCATCCTCGACCGGACGCGCCCGCAGCGGCGCAAGTTCCGTCGCATCGGCGAGGACGAGGTCGCGTCGATCCTCGCGGGGTGAGGCCGCGGGGCCGTTCCCGCCCCTAGACTCGGGGGCCATGGACCGACGCATCTTCGGCATCGAGAACGAGTACGGCGTCACGTGCACGTTCCGCGGCCACCGCCGACTGTCGCCCGACGAGGTCGCCCGGTACCTCTTCCGTCGGGTCGTCCACTGGGGGCGTTCCTCGAACGTCTTCCTCGAGAACGGCTCGCGCCTGTACCTCGACGTCGGCTCGCACCCCGAGTACGCGACGCCGGAGTGCGACAGCGTCACCGAGCTCGTCGCCCACGACAAGGCGGGGGAGCGGATCCTCGAGGGCCTGCTCGCGGCGGCGGAGGTCCGGCTCCACGAAGAGGGCATCAACGGGGACGTCTTCCTCTTCAAGAACAACACCGACTCCGCGGGCAACTCCTACGGCTGCCACGAGAACTACCTCATCGCCCGGCAGGGAGAGTTCGCGAAGCTCGCGGACCTCCTCATCCCGTTCCTCATCTCGCGCCAGATCTGGTGCGGCGCCGGCAAGGTCCTGAACGGGCCGCGGGGCGCGCAGTTCTGCATCTCGCAGCGGGCGGACCACATCTGGGAGGGGGTGTCGAGCGCGACGACCCGGTCGCGGCCGATCATCAACACCCGCGACGAGCCGCACGCCGACGCCGAGCGGTACCGGCGGCTCCACGTGATCGTCGGGGATTCGAACATGAACGAGTGGACCACGTACATGAAGGTCGGCATCACCGATCTCGTGCTCCGGATGCTCGAGGCGAACACGGTGATGCGCGACCTCTCGCTCGAGAACCCGATCCGTGCGATCCGGGAGATGTCCCACGACCTCACGTGCCGCAAGACCGTCCGCCTCGCGAACGGACGGGAGCTCTCCGCGCTCGACCTCCAGGAGGAGTACTTCGAACGCACGGCGCGGTTCCTCGAGCGGCGGGGTGCGGAGCCGGTCGCGAAGCAGCTCCTCGAGGAGTGGCGCGAAGCCCTCGACGCGCTCGGCGCCGGGGAGCCGGAACGGCTGGCCACGAAGGTCGACTGGGTCGCGAAGCGGCTCCTCGTCGAGCGGTACCGGGCGCGCCACGACCTGGCGCTCTCGAGCGCGAAGGTGACGATGGTCGACCTCGCGTACCACGACGTGAACCGCGAGCGCGGCCTGTACTACGTGCTCGAGCGGTCCGGGCGGGTCGAGCGGGCGACGACGGACGCCGACATCGCCCTCGCGATGCGCGAGCCCCCGCAGACGACCCGCGCGAAGCTCCGGGGGGACTTCATCCGCGAGGCGAAGGCGAAGCGGCGCGACTACACCGTCGACTGGGTCCACCTGAAGCTGAACGACCAGGCCCAGCGCACCGTCCTGTGCAAGGACCCGTTCCGCAGCGTCGACGAGCGCGTCGAGCAACTCATCGCGCGGATGTGATCAGGCGGGCCGCCAGCGGCGGCCCGCGGCGGCCATCCGGGCGGCGAGCACCCCGGCGGCGCCCCCGGCGAGGAAGAACGCCGGGTCGTCCTCCGGCGAGCGACCCATCGAGGTGACCGCGACGCCGGCCTAGGTGAGCGCCTCGAGCGCCGGTCTGCCGTCGGCCTCGACGAGCTGGTGGCGCTCCTCGAGCCGCGCCTCGCGGAGCGCAGCCCAGACCGCCTCGCGCTCGGGCGCGTCGAGCGTGGGGACGGCGACGTTCGCCTCGACCGTGCAGACGTCGCGGAGGATCGTGCGGCTGTGGTGCGAGACCCCGCGGTGGCGTTCGCGCGGGTCGGCGAACGACACGCGGAGGGCGGCGACCGGCGAACCGCCGAGGAGCCGGGCGGCGTTCAGCGCGAGTCCGCTCGCGAGTGCCGAGACGCCCCAGCGCGTCGCGGTTCCGAGGTTTCCGGGGCCGTCGGCGACGATCACGACCTCGGCGTGCGCGACGCCGACGGCCGCGAGGAGGCCGCTCCAGAGCGTCACCGCCTCGAGGTCGCCGCCGAACGCCTGACCGACGGTGACGCACGTGTCGAGGAGGCCGCTGCGTCGCAGATCCGCGAGGAGGCGCGAGAAGCCGGCGGGCAGCGCGGCGCCGTCGGTCATGACGTAGGCGACGCGGGGGGAGCCCACGGCGCTGTTAACCCCCCCCCCCCTCGCAACCAAGTTGCGGAAGGGGGCCACCACCACCCAACCACCAGCACGCCCC
>JBJTYK010000089.1:0-2114 GCA_046082745.1 Actinomycetota bacterium
CGAACGTGAGGAGGATCGCCGCGAACACCCCGGGGATCGAGAGCGGGAAGACCACGTGGCGGAACGCCTCCCACCGCGAGGCGTAGAGGTCTCGGGCCGCCTCGACGAGCCGCCAGTCGATCCGCTCGAGCGCGACGTAGATCGGCAGCGCCGTGAACGGCAGGTAGTTGTAGACCATCCCGGCGATGACCGAGAACGGCGTCGCGAGCACGCGGAAGGAATCCGGCAGGAGCCCGAGGTCCTTCAGCGGGCCGAAGAGGAGCCCGTTGTCGCCGAGCAGGAACTTCCACTGGATCGTGCGGATCACGAACGACACGAAGAACGGCAGGAGGATCAGGAGGAGGATCGAGGACTTCCACCGGCCGCCGTAGAACGCGATCCAGTACGTCATCGGGTACGCGAGGGCGAGCGCGACGAGCGTCACGATGCTCGAGTACAGGACCGAGCGCAGGAACTGCGGCTCGTAGCGCGAGATGCCCTCCGCGTAGTTCCCGAAGGCCCACGAGAACCGGTAGCCGCCGGAGAACGCGCCGCCGCTCTGGAGCGAGGTGTAGACGAGGAGCGCGAGCGGCAGCACGAGCAGGACGAGGAGGACGACCCCGCTCGGTCCGAGGAGCGCGTACGGCACGAGGCGGCGACGCCGACCGAGCGACCCGGCGCCGGCCTCGGCGCTCATCCCTGCGAGATCGGCAGGAAGATGCTGTCCCACTCCGCGGCCTGTTCGTCGGACTGGATCTGGTAGCGGAACCGCGTCCGTCCGAGGAGTTCGTCCGAGGGGAACAGGTTCTCGTTGCCGGCGGTGGCCGCGAGCTTGTCGGCGTACTTCGTCGCGCCCTCCGCGCGGGCCGCCTCGCTGTCGGCCTGGATCAGCTCGCGGACGCCGTCGACCGGCGACATGTAGAGCACCCACTCCGTGATGAACGTCGCGATGTCGGGCTGGTAGACCCAGTCCATCACCTGGAGCGCCCCCACCGGGTTCGCCGCCGTCCGGGGAATCATCATGTTGTCGATCCACAGCAGCGCGCCGTTGTCGGGGAAGACGAAGTCGAGGTTCTCGTAGCCGGCCCAGAGCTTGTAGTAGAGGACGTCGCCCGACCACGCCTGCGTGGCCGCGAGGTTCCCGGCGGTGAAGTCGTCGACGTAGCCCTGGTCGAAGTACTTCCGGACCGTCCCGGACTCCCGCTGCATCACGAGCCAGTCGCGCGCCTCGCGCCACTCGTCGGGACCGGACGTCGCGGGGTCGATCCCGAGGTGGATCATCACGCAGTCCGGCATCTCCGCCGTGATCATCCCGACGCTGTTCAGGCCGACCTTCGCGGGGTTCGCGAGGTCGTCGAGGCTCGTGATCTCGCCGTTCACGAGGTCGCGGTTCACGCCGATGCCCGTGAGACCCGACTGCCAGGCCATCGAGTAGCGGTTCCCCGGGTCGTAGTCGGGGTCGACCGCGTACGAGGCGGCGTTCGCGTTGAAGTTCGGCGTCTTCGTGTGGTCGAGCGGCAGCACCCACTCGTTCCGGGTGAGGAGCGTGAAGTGGCGGCCCTCGGTGATGACGATGATGTCCCAGCCGGCGTCGTCGCCCGCGGCGAGCTGCGGCTGGATCTTCCCGTAGAACTCCTGGTTGCTCTGGATGACCGCCTCGTAGTTCACGTCGATGCCGGAGGCGGCCGTGAAGGCCTCGAGCGACGGGTACGTGATCTCGCCGTCGACCTTCTTCTGGTCGATGTAGAGCGGCCAGTTCGCGAAGTTCACGAGGGGGCCCGCCTCGCCGGTGAAGAGCGTCGCGGGGTCGACCGCGCTCCCCGAGCCGGAGCCGCCCGAGCCGCTCGCGCCGGACCCGCCGCACGCGGCGGCGAACCGGGCGAGGCTGAACGCGGCGACCCCCGTCCCCGCGCCGCGCAGCATGCTCCGCCGCGTGAACCGGGCGCCGAGCGCCCGCTGCATCTTCCCCGGATCGAGCGTCATGTTTCCTCCTCCGCCGAGAGTCCGACCTGCGGGACGACCGCGAACGTGTGCTCGTGCTGCCAGGAGAGGCGCACGCGCTCCCCGGGCGTGGGGGGGGGGGGGGGGGAGAGGGGGGGGGAAGAGAGGGGGGTGGGGGGAGGGGGGGTGGGGGG
>JBJTYK010000090.1:0-6176 GCA_046082745.1 Actinomycetota bacterium
CTCGTCCTCGAGCCCGCGATCGACGACCGCGGCGCGTTCATGGAATCGTGGCGGAAGGAGTGGTTCCCCGACTTCGAGCCCGCCCAGGGGAACCTCTCGTGGTCCGAGGAGAACGTCCTGCGCGGCCTCCACGTCCACCGCCGGCAGGCCGACGTCTGGAACGTCGTCTCGGGTCGGGCGCGCATCGCGCTCGTGGACCTCCGGCCGGATTCCCCGACGCGCCTCGCGACCGCGGCGATCGAGGTCGACACCGACGAGGAGCGCGTGTGCCTGCTGATCCCGCCGGGCGTCGCGCACGGCTTCTACGCGCGGAGCCCGGTGCTCCTCCAGTACCTCGTCGACCGGCCGTACGACGGGGGCGACGAGCTCGGGCTCGCGTGGGACGACCCGGCGCTCTCGCTGGGATGGCCGTCGGATCGACCGCTGCTCTCGGAGCGGGATCGCTCGAACCCGTCGCTCGCGGAGGCGCTCGAGGCGCTCGCGACGCTCGGCGGCTAGGTCGGACGACCGGTCGGGTCGTGGCGCGGAGCGCCGGGGCGCGTCAGCCCGCGACGAACGCCGCGCGCAGGCTCGTCGCCCCCGCGAGCGTGAACGTGCAGGTGGCGTCCGTCGAACCCGTGCACGGACCCGAGGTCCAGCTCGAGAACACCTGACCGGTGGCCGGCGTCGCGCGCATCGTCACGAGCGAGCCGACGGCGAAGGACGCCGAGCAGGTCGAGCCGCACGCGATGCGGGTCGTCGGCGCGAGCGATGCGACGCTCCCGCTCCCGGAGTAGGAGACGGAGACCGTGACGAGCTTCCCGAAGGTCGCCGTGACGGTGCGCACGCGGTCCATGCGGACGGTGCAGGTGAGCGCGACACCGGTGCAGTCGCCGGACCACGCCGCGAGACCCGAGCCGTTCGACGGCGTCGCGGTGAGCGTCACGAGCGTGCCGGGCGCGTAGAGCGCCTGCGCGGAGAGGCAGGAGCTCCCGCACTTGAACCCGGTCGGCGAGGTCGCGACGGTCCCCGTCCCGTTCCCGGCCTTCGTGAGCCGGAGCACGGGTCGACCGAAGGTCGCGGTGACGGTGAGCGAGCGGTCCACGGTCACGACGCACGTGCCGGTCCCGGTGCAGGGTCCCGACCAGCCCGCGAAGTAGGAATCGGCGGCCGGCGTCGCGGTGAGCGTCACGACGGTGCCGAGCGGGAGCGAGGCCGTCTGGGTCGAGCAGGTGGTCGCGCAGTTGATGCCCGCGGGCGACGATGTGACGGTTCCGGTCCCGGAGTCGGCCGACCCCTTCCCGAGCGTGACCTGCACGAGCATCGGATCGAAGCGCGCGGTGATGGACGTGGGGGCCGTGAGCCGGAGGACGCAGGTCGACGACGTCCCGCAGGCGGGGTCGGACCAGCCGCCGAAGGACGAGAGCGGCCCGGGATCCGCGTAGAGCGCGACGTTCAGCCCGGCGACGAGGGTCTCCGAGCAGTCCGTCGGGCAGTCGATGCCCGGGCCGGTCACCCAGCCGCCACCCGTCCCCGTCGTCGAGACCGCGATCGTCTGCGGCGTGCCGAATCCCGCGGTGATGTCGCGCGACACGCTCATCTGGAAGCTGCAGGTGGCGCCGCGCTGGGTCCCCTCGAGGCAGACGACGCCGCTCCACGAGGTGAACGCCGAGACCCCGTCCGCGGCCGGCGTCGCCTGGAGTGTGACGCCCGCGTTCCCGTCGAACGGCCACTGCGCGGAGGTGCATCCGGTCCCGCACGACAGCGCGGTCCCGACGACGGAGATCGTCCCGTCGCCGCCCGCGTAGACGTTCCGCGTGATCGAGAGCGTGACGGTGATCTTCGTGAACGTCGCGGTGAGCGCGCGATCCGCCGTCACGGTGAACGCGCAGGCCGACCTCGTCTTGCAGTTGCCGCTTCCGCTGCCGCTCCACGCGACGAACGTCGAGAGCGGGAACGACGCGGGTTCCGGGGAGAGGCTCACGGCGGTCCCATAGTCGAACGTGAGGGTGCACGAGGCGAGGCAGGTGCCGCCGGGCGTCGCCACGACGGAACCGGTCCCCGTGCCGTCGATCGTGATCGCGACCGAGAAGACCTGGAGCGTGAACGTCGCCGTGACGGAGCGTGGCCCGTCGACGACGAGCGAGCACGGACCGTCGCCCGAACAGTCGCCCGACCACGCGGTGAAGTTCGAACCGGTGCCGGGGGTGCCGGTGAGGACCACGGTGCTGCCCGCCGGGAACAGCGCGGAACACGTGGCCCCGCACGCGATGCCGAGCGGGTTCGAGGAGACGCTGCCGGTGCCGTTGCCCGCGGTCGCGACCGTCACGGTGAAGGCCGGGACGAACGTCGCGGTCACCGCGAGCGGCCCGACGACCGTGAAGGAGCAGGACGCGGCGGTCTGCACGCCGGAGGCGCACGTGACACCGGACCACCCGACGAACAGCGACGACGCGTCCGGCGTGGCGAGGAGCGTCACGGCCGTGCCGTGGTCCCAGGTCTCCGAACAGTCGAGGCCGCAGTCGATCCCCGCGGGCGTCGACGCGACGACCCCGGGGCCGTCGTCCGTGACCGCGACCTCGTGGCGCTCGAGCGTGAACGTCGCCTCGACCGACGCGGCGGCGTCGAGCGTGACGGTGCACGGATCGGTGCCCGTGCAGGCGCCGGACCAGCCGGCGAAGACCGAGCCGACCGCGGGCGCGGCCTCGAGCGACACCGAGGTGCCGCGGACGAAGCGCGCCGCGCAGGTCGACCCGCACGAGATCCCGGCCGGAGAGGAGGTGACCGTGCCGGAACCGTTCCCGGACCGGAGCAGGGTGAGTGGCTCGGTCGGGAGGAAGGTGGCCGTGAAGGAGGAGGGGCCGGTGATCGTGACCGCGCACGTCGCGCCGGAGGTCGCGCAGCCCTCGCCGGTCCACGCGGAGAACGCGGAGACGGCATCGGGATTCGCGACGAGGGTGAGCGTCTCGCCGTGCGGGACGTCGGCGGTGCACGTCCCCGGACAGGAGATCGCGCCGCCGATCGAGGTGATCGTGCCCGATCCCGCGCCGTCGAGGGACACGCTCACCGGGTAGGACGCGACCGCGAACGCGGCGTCGACGCGGACCGCGTCGGTGATGGCGACGACGCACGGACCGGTGCCGGAGCACCCGCCGCCGCTCCAGCCCGTGAAGACGGAACCGATGGCCGAGTCCGCGACGAGCTCGACCGTCGCCTCGGTCCCCGTCGCGCAGCCCTCGCAGGTGGTGGGCTCGTAGAGCGCGGTGCACGACGAACCGCAGTCGATGCGTCCGTCGAGGCTCGAGATGGAGCCCGACCCGTCGCCGCGGATGACGACCGCGAGGGTGTACGCGGGCGCGAAGATCGCCTCGACCTCCGTGGATCCGTCGAGGGTCACGCTGCAGGCCCCGGCGCCGTCGCAGGCCCCGGCCCAGCCGAGGAAGACCGAGCCCGCCGACGCGGCGGCCTGGAGGGTGACCAAAGTGCCGCGCGCGAACGTGCTCGTGCAGGTCGTGGCCGCGGAACAGGCGATGCCGGCGGGGTCGGAGGTCACGGTGCCGGCGCCGCCCCCGAACCACGTGACGTCGAGCGCCGCGATCGCGGTGAACGCGGCGGACACCGACTGCGCCGCCGTCATCGTGACGACGCACGCCGCGGTCCCCGAGCAGGCGCCGCCCCAGCCGTCGAAGACCGAGCCGATCGCCGACGTCGCGGTGAGCGTGACGGTCGCCCCGTAGGGATAGGTCGCCGAGCAGGACGTCCCGCACGCGACCTGGGAGGCCTGCGACGGGCTGCTCGTCGACGCGACCGTCCCGGAACCGGTCCCGGTCCGCGACACGGACAGGGCGAGCTGCTTGATCGTGAACGATGCGGCGACGCTCGCGTTCCCGGAGACCTTGAACGAACAGGTCTTCCCGGTGCACGCCCCGCTCCAGTCCCCGAAGTCGCTCGAGGCGGTGGGCGTCGCGGTGAAGGTGACGACCTCGTTCTGGGGGAACGACCACGACTGCGTCGTCGTGCACGTCGTGCCGCAGGAGTACGAGCGGGTGGCCGACGTCGCCGCGACGGCGCCGGTGCCGGTCCCCGACTTCGAGACGGAGATCGTCCGCGTCGCGACGGCGGCCGAAGCGGGCGAGGCGACGGGCACGAGCACGCCGACGACGAGGAGGGCGGCGAGGGCGGCTCGGCGCCGGAGCGCCGGCCGGGCGGGGGAAGGCTTCGTCTTCATGGGGAAGGGGCGGGACTCTACAACCGACCGGCCGGGAATGGAAGGGGGGACCTCCCGGGGCGCGCCGGGGCGCGTGCCTGCCTCTGGGCCGAACATCTCCGTGCACCCTCCCGTCGGGGGTCGTCTCCGGTACCCCCGGAGTCTCCCGCGCGAGGCGGCCGGGCGTCAGCGACGCCCGTCACCGGGCCGGGATGCTGCGGGTCACGGCCCCCGCGTGACGGCGGAAGGGGTGGGCGGGGTGACGCCCGTCACACTGGCGCCGAGGTGGGCGTCGGAGTGCGTTCCGGGTCGGGCTCGAGCCCGACCCGCCAGACGTCGCGCACGAGGAGCGGCTCGAGCCCCGCGAGGACCATGACGACCGTGCAGGCGACGATCGTCGGCCGCAGCCCGAACCCGGCGACCGCGGAGCCGACGATCGCGGTCGCGAGCGGCATCGCGGCGCCCGAGCCGAGGTAGTCGTACGAGGCGACCCGGGCGAGCAGGTCCGGCGGGACGTGCACCTGGAGCAGCGTGTTCCAGAGCACCATGAGGACCGAGAAGCTCACCCCGAGCCCGATCGCCGCGACGATCATCCACGGCAGCGTCGCCGGGAGCGCGAGCAGGAGGATGAAGAGGGCGCCCGGCTGGAACAGCGCCGTCACGACGACCATCGGCCGACGCGGGTGGATCCGCGCCGCGACGAAGGTCCCGAGCACGCCGCCGATCGAGAAGCCCGCGAGGACGAGCGACCATCCGCGCGCGCCGCCGTACGCCGACTTCGCGACGACCGGGCCGAGGAGGCCGAAGCCCGCGTGGAAGGCACCGACCCACAGCGTCGCGGCGAGCGTCGTCGCCCAGATCCACGTGAACGAGATGAACCCGCGCCACCCGACGCGGAGCTCGTGGAGGAAGCGCGACGCCGTCCGCTCGCGTCGCTCGGTGCGGATGCCCGCGACGATCCAGACGGCGAGGAGGAACGAGGCCGCGTCGATCATGAGCGTCCATCCCGATCCGATGTGCGCGACGAGGATGCCCGCGAGCGCCGAGCCACCGATCTGCATCGACGTCGAGGTGAGCTGGAGCAGCGCGTTCGCGGACTTCAGGCGATCCGCGGGTGCCGTCTCGGGGACGATGCCCGCGAGCACCGGCATGAGGAGCCCCGCCGCGCCTCCGCCGAACGCGCCGAGCACCGCGAGGAGCGGCGCCGTCGCCGTCCCGGAGATGAACAGGAAGCCCATCGCGCCGACGGAGATCGCCGCGAGCGATTCCCCGAGCATGAGGATCCGCGTCGGCCGGAACCGATCGCCGAGCACCCCGCCGAGGAGCACCGTGACGAGCGTCGCGAGCGACTCGACGGTGAGGACGAGCGCGAGTTCCGGCGCACCGGCGCCGGGGAGGTCGAGCACCCCGAACGCGAGCGCGATCGGGGTGAACGCGCTGCCGAGGATCGAGATCGTCCGCGCGGCGAAGAGCCGGCGGAACTTCGGCAGTTTCAGGAGGGAGAGATCGCTGCGGCGCACGGAGCGATGCTAGCGGTCGCGCTACGATGCGCCGCGCTCGTCGCGGCAACGGGAGGCACACGTGCGGGCTGTCATCGGCATCGCGGTCGCGGGGGCGCTCGGCGCGCTCGCCCGCCACGCCGTGCAGCAGGCGGTCCCGCGACCCGGCGACGTCCCCTGGGGGACCTTCGCGGTGAACGTCCTCGGCGCGCTCGTCGCCGGGGTCCTCGTCGCGCTCCTCGCCCGCCGGCTCGACCTGCCGATGTGGGCGCAGGAGGCGCTGTTCGTCGGGTTCCTCGGGGGGTTCACGACGTTCTCGGCGTTCTCGCTCGAGACGGCGCTCCTCGTCGAGCGGGGTCGGATCGGGGTGGCGTTCGCGTACGCGGGCGGGAGCCTCGCGGCGGGGGTCGCCGCGGTCCTCGCGGGGTTGCGGGTCGGGCGGCTCCTCTAGGGGTCCGGGAGCCGGGACGGGGCGGGCCGCGGGCGCGGAG
>JBJTYK010000091.1:0-19132 GCA_046082745.1 Actinomycetota bacterium
CTCGCGAAGGTGGTGGAGGTGGGGGAGACGGCGTTCGCCGCGGCCGACCCCGACCACCCCGCCTTCTTCAAGGAAAACCCCGCCACCACCGCGGAGGTGCTCGCGACGCTCGACGCGGAGTTCGCGCAGCGGCTCGCGACGTGCGACTTCGACGCGTTCGTGACGACGCACGAGGCGTTCACGTACCTCGCCCGCGCGTACGGCCTGCGGCAGGTGGCGCTCGAGGGCGCCGCGCCGGAATCGGAACCCTCCGCCGCGGCGATCGAGGACGCGCTCGCGGCGATCGCCGACGGTTCGGCCGCACCCGCCGTGTTCGCGGAGGCGACGGAGGGCGGCCGGCGGATCGGCGGCGCGGTCGCGACCGACGCCGGGGTGCCGCTCTACGGACTCTCGACGCTCGAGACCGACCCCGCGCCGCTCGCCTACCCGGCCGTCATGCGGGCGAACCTCGAGAGCCTCGCGACGGGACTCGGGTGCCGATGAGCGCGACGGTCGCGTTCGCGGGGGTCCGCTTCGGCTACGGCGCGATGCCGGTCCTCGACGGCGTGGACCTCGAGCTCCGCGCGGGCGAGTTCGTCGTCCTCGCGGGTGCGAACGGGAGCGGGAAGTCCACGGTGCTGCGCCTTGCCCTCGGGCTCCTCGAGCCGAGGGCGGGGACGGTGCGGCTCCTCGGACGCGCGCCTCGCGACCCCGTCGCGTGGCGCCCCGTCGGGTACGCGCCGCAGGGCCTGCGGATGGCGACGTCGCTCCCGGTCTCGGTCACCGAGGTCGTGTCGGCGGGCCTCGCCGCCGCGCGCGGACCGTTCCGACCGCTCGACGACGCCGACCGCGCACGGATCGCCGCGGCGGTCGAGGCCGTCGGCCTCGGCGACCTCCCCGGCGAGTGCCTGTTCGAGCTCTCCGGCGGGCAGCAGCAGCGCGCGATCCTCGCGCGCGCGTTCGTGGCCGACCCCGACGTGCTCCTCCTCGACGAGCCGACGACGGGCATCGACCAGGCGCTCCGACCCGCGATCGCCGCCGAGCTCCGCCGTCGCGCCGACGCGGGGGCGACCGTCGTCGCGGTGTCGCACGACCCGGACGACTTCCACGAGGTCTGCGACCGCATCCTCGTCGTCGGCTCCGGCCGCCTGCGCCAGATCACCCACGAGGAGTTCCACGAGCACCACGAGGTGCGGCCGTGAGCCGGCTCCTCCTCGGCTTCGCGATCCAGGCGTACGTGGCGGGCGCGGCCGTCGGCGCGGCGGCGCCCGCGATCGGCTGCTTCGTCGTCCAGCGCCGGCTCTCGCTCATCGGCGACGCGACCGGGCACCTCGCCTTCGCCGGCGTCGCGCTCGGCGTCGCGCTCGGCGTCGCGCCCCTGTGGGGCGCGCTCGCGATCGCGATCCTCGGCGCGCTCGCGCTCGAGTGGCTCCGCGTCCGCGGGAACCTCGCGGGCGATCTCTCGCTCGCGCTGATCTTCTACCTCGGGCTCGCCCTCGGGCTCGTCGTGCTGTCGATCCGCGGTGGGCTGAACGCGTCGGTCCAGGGCTTCCTCTTCGGGAGCATCTTCGCGGTGACGTGGTGGGACGTGGGCTGGATCGTCGCGCTCGCGGCGGCCGTGCTCGTCACCGTCGCGGTCGCGTACCGCGGGCTCCTCGCGGTCGCGCTCGACGAGGAGACCGCGCGCGCTTCGGGCCTGCCCGTCGACCGGCTGAACGTCGTCCTCGTCGTGCTCACCGCGCTCCTCGTCGCCGCCGGGATGCGCGTCGTGGGGCTCCTCCTCGTCTCCGCGCTCCTCGTGATCCCGGTCGCCGCGGGGTCGCGGCTCGCGCACTCGTTCCGCGGGTCGATGGCGTGGGCGATCGCCGCGGGCGTCGTGTCGACGCTGCTCGGCCTCGTCGTCGCGCTCGCGCAGGGACGGGTGGCGCCGGGCGGCGCGATCGTGCTCACCGCCTGCGCGCTGTTCGGCCTCGCCGCGGTCGCGGGTCGTCGCGCCGCCCGGCGCCACCCGAGGGCGTCGCGATGACGCTCGCGGAGCGCGCGATCGCGGGGGCCGGGTTCCGCGTCACGCCGCAGCGCGCGGCCATCGTCGCCGCGCTCGCGCGCTCCGGTCGTCCGGTCACGGCGCAGGCGCTCCACGCCCGGCTCGGCCGCGCCGGGCGTCGCGGCCCGGGGCTCGCGACCGTCTACCGCACGCTCGAGGTCCTCGCGCGCGAGGGGTGGGCACGTGCGTTCCCCGCGGGGGAGGGCGAGCTCGCGTACCGCCTCTGCGCTCCCGAGCACCACCACCACCTCATCTGCGAGTCCTGCGGCGAGGTCGTCGAGATCCCCTCGTGCGAGATCGAGGGCTGGGCGCGCGCCGCGGCGCGGCGGCGGGGGTTCACGGTGTCCTCGCACCAGGCCGACATCTACGGCCGCTGCCCCCGGTGCGCCTGAGGATGTCCGGGGCGGCGTCCCCCCTCGGCTATCCTCGTCGGGACCCCGCCGCCGCGCGCGGCGCGACGCACCTCCCGGAGGCCGAACGCCGATGACCGTGACGTCCGAGCCCGGCGCGCCGACCGCGCGACGCAGCCTCCTCGCCTCCCCGCTCTCCGCGATCGTCGTCGCGATCGGCCTGCTCGTCGCGTACGGGTGGACGTACCTCATGGACCCGTCGATCTCCGCGCCGACGCGCGACCCGGCCTGGTACACGTGGCGCTCCGCGCTCCTCATGCAGGGCGACCCGAAGCTCCTCGTCCGGGACTGGGGCCCGCTCTCGATGTTCGGCGGCGGCTACCGCGTGTCGGTCCCGCTCTACGGCGCGGTCCTCCAGCGCGTCGCCGGGATCGACCTCTACTCGTTCAGCGCGTTCCTCATGGTCGGGCTGCCGGTGCTCGCGGGGCTCGCCCTCGGGGCGTTCGCGTGGCGGAGCCGACGCGATCCGCTCCTGTTCGTGCTCGTCCTGCTCGCGACCGCGACGTGGTGCATGACGACGCCCTACGTCGGCTACCTCGACAACATCGCGGTCCTCTACCTGCTGTCGCTCATCGTCGCGTTCATCGAGCCCGCGCGGACCTCGTGGGGCGCGCGCGTCGCGCTCGTCGTGCTCGGCATCGCGGCGGCGTTCACGCACCCGACGACCTGCGTGATCTTCGGCGCATCGCTCGTCGCGCTGTTCGGATTCCGGGTGCTCACGAGCCGGTTCCGGTTCGGTCCCGCGCTCCGGGAGCTCGGACCGCCGCTCCTCGCGATCGGCGCGGGCATGATCGGCGGGCTCGCGACCTGGCTCGTCGGGCCGTGGGGCGCGCCCGGGTCGCTCGCCGACGCCGCGCTGCCGCCGCCGTACACGCAGGAGGTCTTCCTCGGCCGGCTCCTCGGCTGGGTGCGGTCGCTCCAGCCGGTCGTCCTCGTGCCGCTCGTCGTCGTCGCGATCGCGTGGACGGTGCGCACCGCGCGCCGCGAACGGCGCGCGTCCTAGGGGTTCGGGACGATCTCGGCGGCGCTCCTCCTGCCGTTCCTCGGCGTCCTCGGGTTCCTCGCGGGCGCGGTGTACCCCTACTACCGATTCATGAACGCGACGCCCGCGCTCTTCCCGCTCGCCGGACTCGGCGCGTGGGTCGCGGTCCGCTGGCTCCTCGCGCGCACCGGCCGCGCGCGGATCGCGGGTGTCCTCGGCGTCGCGGTGCTCCTCGCCTCGTTCGGGTTCGTCTGGGTGACGGGACGCGAGACCGCGCACTGGGCGGGTCCGGAGAACCAGTGGGTCGACCAGCCGACGCGGACCGCGCTCGCGGCGGTGCGGGCGGTCGCCGGGCGCGCCGACCCGACGAGCCCGATCCTCTTCGTCGTCGACTACGAGGACGTCTACCAGGCGTACGGGTGGTCGAAGACGTTCACGAACGTCTCGCGCACGGGACTGCCGGGCGACACGGTGCTCCGGTCGATGACGGCCTTCGGCGCGGTCGACGACGTCGCCGCCGGTCGCGCGACCGTGCGCACCGACCCCACGTACAACCGGATGTCGGGGGTGTTCCGCGACGAGATCGCGCGGCTGCGGCAGGAGTATCCGGGGCCGCCGCTCGTCTTCCTCGTACGGCAGTTCAACGAGGGCAGCCCGAACGCCGACCTCCTCGACGCCGGCGACCCGCGGCTCGTCGCACTCGGCGACGACGTCGCCGTCGTGACGGGGCCGGGGCTCGCGACGCCCGACGAGGGGGCGCTCGAGGCCGCGCGCGCCGCCGAGCGCTCCGTCGCCGCGTTCTACGCGGAGCACCCCGGCCCGCTCGGCAACCCCGGGCAGACCGCGTGGGTGTTCCTCGCGCTCGGACTCCTCCTCGTCCTGCCGGGCGCGCTCGCGGCGCGGTTCTTCGGGCTCGACGACCCGTGGCTGCGCATCGGGCTCGTGCCGGGGATCTCGATCGCGCTCACGGTCGTCTCGGCGATCGTCGTCGTGTCGGTCCACCGCGCGCCGTTCGGGGTCGCGGACGGCTGGGCCTCGCTCGGGCTCGCGACCGCGATCGCCCTCGGGCTGCGCGTCGGCGCCGCCCGCATCGAGCGCGTGCTCGGCGCGTTCGGCCGGTTCTTCGACGGGATGTTCTCGACGTTCGCGAACGCGGACTTCGCCGCGCTCATGGGCGTGCAGTTCCTCGTGATGATGGCCGACGGCCTCGTCCGCGGTTCGATCGCGAAGTCGATCGCCTTCGGCGGTCAGCAGGGCTTCGACATCACGACGGTCCCGTCGGCCGACTACCTCCTCCAGGTGGCCCTCGCGCTGTACGTGCCGTACACCTTCGTGAGTCCGTTCATCGGGGTGTTCATCGACCGCTTCGAGCGCCGCCGGGTGCTCGGCGGCACCGCGCTCGCGACCGCGGCAGCGACCGCGCTCGTCGCGCTCCTCGTGCTCCTGCCGCTCGGCGGCGGCACGACGGAGGGCAACGTCGCGGCGACGGCCGCGCTCGTCGGCGGGATGCTCGTCATGCAGGCGTGCGTCCGCATCACCCTCGCGGTGAAGTCCGCCGCGCTCCCGCAGGTCGTCCGCGGCAAGGACCTCCTGAACGGCAACGGGCTGTCGCAGGCGGGCGGTGCGCTGTTCCAGGTCGTCGGCGCCGGCTTCGCGTTCGGTCTCGGGGCCGCGCTCCCGAGCTGGCTCGTCGTGCTCCTCGGCGGCGCGACGCTCGCCGTCGGCGCGACGGTCGCGCGCCGCATCGCGCACATGGAGACCGCGCCGCACACGACCTCGTTCCTCGCGGAGGCGCGTCGCGTCGTCGGCGACATCGGCCGCGGCTTCCGCGAGGTGGCCGGGCGACCCGCGGCGGCGTTCGGACTCTCGGCGTTCCAGATGCTCCGCTACCAGTTCTGGGGCTTCGCCCTCATGACGTTCGCGCTCTACTCGCGCTCGCTCGTCGCGAGCGGGAGCGCCGACACCGTCGCGCTCGGCATCGTCGGCGGCGGCGGGTTCGTCGGCGGCGCGGTCGGGATGGTCCTCGCGCAGCGGTGGAAGGACCGCATCCCGCCCGCGAGGCTGCTCGTCGGCTCGATGGCGGTGCTCGGTGGCGGGACGCTCCTCTTCGGCTCGATCACGACGCTCGGCGGGTTCGCGGCGCTGCTGTTCTGCGGGTTCGCCGGCTTCTTCCTCGGGAAGATCTCGGCCGACACGATCGTCCAGCAGGCGATGCCCGACGACTTCCGCGGCCGGGCGTTCGCGCTCTTCGACATCGCGTACAACCTCGGATTCATCGTCCCGGCGCTCGTCCTCGTCGCGGTGTGGGCCGACGAGCGTGTCCGCGCGATCCTCATGACGTCGGGCGGGGTGTTCCTCGTCCTCACGGTCCTCGTGTGGCGGTGGTCGCGCGCGATCCGCGAGCACCTCGCCCCGCAGGACGACCTCGTCGCCTAGGGCGACGGCCGCTCGAGCGACGCCGCGAGCAGGAAGAGCCCGCCGGCGACGAGGTCGGGCACCGTCGCGATCGTCGACGAGCGCCCGAGCGCGAACCCGCCGTGCGCGAGCGTCGCGGCGAGCGCCGGGACGAGCCCGGCGACGACGAGGAGGAGCCCAGCGGTCCTCGGACGGCGCCACCCGAGCGCGCCGAGCGGGACCGTCGCCGCGAGTCCCGCGATCGCGAGGATCGGGCCGTTGCGGTCGAAGAGGTCGTCCCACCGACCGGGGGCGACGACGTAGGAGATCCAACCGAGGCACACGAGGCCGACCGCGGCGGTGAGCACCCGGGTGGCGAGCGGTTCCGGGCCGCGCCAGCCGAGCCAGCCGAGCGCGAGCATCGGGAGCACCCATGCGGCGGAGAGCAGCCAGGCGGCGGCACCGCCCGGGTCGGCGATCGCCTCGCCGACGACGAAGAGCGTCGCGAGGGCGCCCCAGGTCGCCATGAACCCGACGCCGATCCTCCGCAGCGTCCCGCTCGCGGTCACGCCACCACCTCCACCGGGAGCGTAGGCCCCTGCGGCCGAACGCGTCGCGTTCCGGTCTCCGTGGCTACCCTCTCGACATGGGATGGGTCGAGGCACCCGACGCGCGCCTGTACGTGGAGACCGACGGGGACGGGGAACCCGTCTCGGTCCTCGCCCACGGGCTCGGCAACAACCGGCTCGAGCTCGCGATGCTCACGCCCTTCCTGCCCGGTACGAAGGTGCGCTTCGACTTCCGGGGTCACGGCCGCTCGGTCGGTCCGATGGATCCGGCCGCGTACCGGTTCGCGGACTTCGCCGGTGACCTCGACGCCGTCGCGGCCGCGTACGGCGCGCGCATCGCGGTCGGCACCTCGCTCGGCGCGGGCGCGATCGCGAACCTCCTCGTCGCCGACCCGGACCGGTTCGACCGCTCGCTCTGGCTCCTGCCCGCCGGCCTCGATCGCGGCTTCGCGTTCGTCGAACGCTACGACCGGCTCGCCGATTCCTACGAGAGCGCGGAGGAGGCGATCGAGGCGGTCGACGCCGACCCCGAGCGCGTCCGGGAACTCCTGCGCGCGCCGTGGATGGACGGACTCGGCTCCGCGATGTGGGAGCACGAGGATCTCGCCGCCCTCGGCCGCGCGATCCGCTGCGTCGTGCGCGACCATCCCGTCGAGGACCGCGAGGCGCTGCGGCGCGTCGAGATCCCCGTCCTCATCATCTGCATGGAGGGCGACCCGATCCACCCCGCGGAACTCGGCCGCATCCTCCACGGCCTCCTGCCGAACTCGGAGCTCCTCGTGTACCCCTCGGGCGAGGCGCTCGTCCAGGCGATCCCCGACCTCGTGCCGAAGGTCGCCACGTTCCTTTCCGGCTAGGCTCCGGCCCGTGACCGAGGAGCTCTGCGCGACCGACGCGTACGCGCGCGCCTGCGAGGCGACGGTCGTCGCCCACGACGAGGGCGCGGTCGTCCTCGACCGCACCGTGTTCTACGCCCGCGGGGGCGGCCAGCCGGGCGATACCGGCATCCTGCGGTGGGCGGGCGGCGAGGTGCGCGTGACCGACACCGTGAAGGGCGCGGGCGGGGTCCGCCACCTCGTGGAGGGCGAGCCGCCGGCCGTCGGCACCGCCGTCACCGGCGAGATCGACTGGGAACGCCGCAACGAGCTCATGCGGACCCACACGGCGCTCCACGCGCTGTCGGGCATCGTCGAGCGGACGACCGGCGCGAAGGTGACCGGCGGGAACATGGAAGTCGGCGGCATCGCGCGGATGGACTTCGAGCTCGAGGCGATCAGCCAGGACTTCGGCCGCGAGATCGAGGAGGCGCTGAACGCCGCGCTCGCCCGCGACGTGCCGGTCCACGTGAGCTTCCTGCCGCGCGCGGTCGCGCTCGCCGACCCCGACCTCATCCGCACGAAGGTGAGCCTCATCCCCGAGCACGTCGACCCGATCCGGATCGTCGACATCGAGGGGATCGACAAGCAGGCCGACGGCGGCACCCACGTGCGCTCGACCGCGGAGGTCGGGCGGGTCCGCGTCGTGAAGACCGAGAGCAAGGGGAAGGGCTTTAAGCGGATGCGGATCGAGCTCGCGTGCGCGGGCCCGAGCCCTCGCACGATCCCTGGCACGAGACGGCGGGCGGACTCCTCGTCGGGCTCGCGGCGCTCCTGTTCGGCGTCGTCATCATCCTCGGCAAGCGGGTCTCGTCGCTCGCCGATCCGCTCCCGGTCGAGGCGATGCTCTCCGTGCGCTTCGGCGTCGGCGCGCTCGTCCTCGCCGCGGCGCTCGCCGCGACGCGCCGGCCCCTGCTCGCCGCTCCCGGCGAGCGCCGCGGCCTCGCGCTGCTCGCGGTGTTCGGCTACGGCGTCGAGGCGACGTGCTTCTTCCTCGCGCTGCGCCACGGCACCGCCGCCGCGGTGACGCTCCTGTTCTTCCTCTACCCGGTCGTCGTCGCCTTCTTCGCGTGGCTCGCCGGCGGCGAGGCCCCGAACCGACTCACGGTTGGCTCGCTCGTCTGCGCGATCGTCGGGGCGGGCATCGTCGTCGCGACCGGATCCGGGCTCGCGATCGAGCCCATCGGGATCGCGTTCGCGTGCACGTCGGCGGTCGTCTACTCGGCCTACCTCGTCGCCGCGGACCGGGTCCTGCGCCGCACGAACGCCCTCACGAGCGGGATGTGGGTCGGCGGTGGCGCCTCGATCGGGCTGTTCCTGTGGGCCGTCGCGGTCGGGCACTGGCGCCTGCCGAGCGGCGGCGCGGAGTGGTGGCCGGTCGTCGGGATGGGCGTCGCGACCGCGGGCGCGTTCGTCTGTCTCATGGAGGGGATCCAGCGGATCGGGGCGCTGCGGACCTCGATCGTGTCGGCGCTCGAACCGCTCGCCGCGTCGGTGCTCGCCTGGTTCCTCCTCGGCGAGACGGTGACGGGCGGCATCGTCCTCGGCGGGTCGCTCATCCTGGGTGGCGCCGTCGCCGCGAGCCTCGCCCGCCGGTCGATCCCCCCGCAGGAGCAGCAGATCACCTGACCCCGCGCGGCGGGTTCCGGGCGGGTTCGGGCTTCCCCGGGCATACTTGGGGGAGCTCCGAGGGTCTCCGGGAGGGAAACGGTGTCGGTCCGTCGCAGACGCATCCGCGGATGGCTCGTCCTCGTCGCGCTCGCCGCCCTCGCCGCGACGGGGTGCGTCCAGCCCGCGGCGACCTCCGCGGACGACGGCGCCGTGGTCATGGTCCCGACCACCGCGCCCACGCCGGACGCGCCCGAGGTCCAGGTGACGATGGTGGGCGACCCGGGGCAGATGGTCGCCGTCATGACGGTGCCGCGACTGAACCTCGCGAACTACCCCGTCCGGATGGGGACGACCGACGAGATCCTCCTCACCGGCGTCGGCGTGTACACGGGTGCCGCGACGCCGGGCAACGGCAACTTCGCGACCGCCGGCCACCGCGTCACCTCGGTGATGGGCATCTGGCACGGCCCGTACTACGACCTCGACCGGCTCGTGGAGGGCGACGTCGCGTGGATCCTCTACGACGGCCTCGCGTACGAGTACCGGTGGCGCGAGACGATCGTCACGACGCCGGACGACGTCTCGGTGCTGGCCGACGGACGCGCCGACCTCACGATGACCGCCTGCCACCCGAAGGGGGAGATCTCGCAGCGCATCGTCGCGTTCTGGGACCTCGTCGGGTCGACGGCGATCACGCCGGAACTCCTCGCCGCATCGCCGAGCCCGCAGCCGTACGTGCCGCGACCGGCGTCGCCGAGCCCGAGTCCCTCGCCGTCGCCCTCGCCCTCGCCCACGTTCACCCGCGGCGGGATCAAGGCCGGCGGCGGTGGCGGTGGCACGTCCACGGGGACGACGTCGCCGACGTCGCCGCCTCCGCCCTCGCCGACGACGCCGCCTCCCTCACCGACGATCTAGTCGGCGCGGGGCGCTACGCGCTCCCGGCGAGCGCTCCGAGGAGCGCGACGGCGAGGTAGATGCCGAGCGCGCCCGCGAGGAGCATCCACCGCAGCGATCGCGGGATCGTCGAGCCGCCGAGCGTGAAGTACGCGATCGGTCCGACGACGGGGACCGCGAGCACGGCGACCATCCACCACATCCGCGACCGCGCGCTCGCCTGCTCCCGCCGCACGAGGTCCCAGAGCGCGATCGCGATCCAGGCGGCGTAGAGGATCACGGGGAGCGCGTACGCGTACAGGCCGATCAGGACGCCCCACCAGGGGGCGGCGAGCGGGAATCCCATCAGGGTCACCTCCGGGAACGTGCGGGTCGGGGCGGTCCGCGCCATCGCGTCGACGGGGCGGATCGCCGGGAGCGGGCCGGGGACCGCGGTCTCCGGCGTCGCGGGGTCGGCCGGCGCGGTCATCGCGTCCGGCATCTGGGGCTGGTCGGACGGCACCGGCTGGGTCCGCCAGTCGCCAGTCGGGAAGTCGCCGAGCGCCTCGATGTAGCGCACGAGCGGGCCGAACGTGACGCCGAGGCTGCCGGCCGCGATCGACCGGAGGGCTCCGGCGCAGCCGGAGCGCAGCTCGATCGCGGCCGGCAGGCTCGTGCGGAAGTCGTTGTCCTCGAAGCAGTCGCCCCCGAGCGTCGGAGCGCCGAGCGCGAGGTCCGCGCGCCCGGAATCGCGGACGACGTTGCCGCGGACCACGTTGTCCGCGGGGAGCCACAGGTTCCGGTCGAGGTTCGGCAGGACCACGATGCCGAACGCCTCGTGGTGCTCGACGAGGTTGCCCTCGATCACGTTCTCGCGGCCGCCCGGGATCGCGATGCCGAACCCGAACGAGGGGTACTCGAGTCGCTTGGCCGCGGCGCCGGGGTTCTCGTTGTCGTGGACCCAGTTCCCCATGATCGTCGTGCCGCGCTGGGGTGGGTACGCCTCCGAGTCGAGCGTGTTCGGAACGATGCCGGCGTAGTTGTTCCGCCACTCGCTGTTCACGATCCACAGGTCGCCGCCCGCGTTCGTCCCCGAGTAGCCGAGGCCGTTGTTCTCCGCGAGCGAGTCGGTGACGATCGCGTGGCAGGGGTAGCACTGGCCGATGTAGATGCCCGAGTCGGGGCTCCCGCTCGCGTAGACGTGGTCGTAGCGACCGTACACGGAGTCGTACGCGTACACCCCGTAGTCGCCGTTGTTGTAGGCGGTGAGGTACGAGCCGCGGTAGCCGAACACGCTCGTCCAGAAGAACCCGTTCAGGAGGTAGTTGCGCGCGGTCATGTTCTCGATCGCGACGCCGTCGGCCTCGATCACCTGGATGCCGTTGTCGAGCTCGAAGCCCCCGTCGAGGATCACGGCGTTGCGGTCGGTGCCGCGGATCGTGACGTAGGGCTTCGTCACGACGACCGCCTCGCGGTAGACGCCCGGCCCGACGAGGACGAGGTCGCCGCGGCGCGCGCGCCGGACCCCCTCCTGGATCGTCGGCGCGTCCTCGGGCACCCGGACGACGTCGCCGGTCGGCGCGACGGGGTCCTCCCGACCGGGCCCGACCGAGCCGTCCTCGCCGGGGATCGGGGGATCGCCCACGATGACGAGGTTCACCATCCCGTTGCCGGGGCCCCCGTGGTACGAGCAGTGGAACGTGTAGGCGCCGGCGCGCTCGAACTCCCACTCGAAGGCGTCGCCGGGCTCGAGGTCGTCGGAGGAGAACAGATCGTGGTCCTCGACGACGTTGTGGACGCTCCGCCCCTCGTTCACCCACGTGACCTCGCCGCCGACGGGGATGCGGACGATCCGCGGCGAGAAGAGGTTGTCGAGCGCGCGGACCGTCCGGTAGCCGCCCACGCCGGCGCCTGCGCTCTTCGCGAGCGCCGGGGCGGCGAGGAGGACGATCAGGACGAGGGGGAGCGCGGACGCGAGGCGCGGGGCGCGGGGGCGTGGCACGGCGCGGAGGCTAGCAGGGACCTAGCGCGCGGTGCCGGAGGAAGCCAGCCACTCCTCGACGGTCGCCGCCCAGCGTTCGGGTGCCTCCATCTGCGGCACGTGGCCGACGTCGGGGAACACGCGGATCCACCACTCCGGGTGCGCGTCGGTCGCCGCCCAGGCGAACGAGGACGGCACGAGCCGGTCGCGACGCCCGTGGATCGCGAGCACCGGACACTTCACGTCCTCGAGGAGGAGCCGACCGCGCTCGGGGTCCTGGCCGAGCCGCAGCAGCGAGCGGGCGGCCTCGAGGAACGCCGTCGCGTACTCGGGGTCGTCGGCCTGCTCGGTGAGGAGATCGACGTGGGCGCGGACGAGGTCCTCGGGGACGAGCTCCGGGTGGACCGTCGTGAGCCGGAGCCCGAGGCGGACGAGCCGCTCGGCGTTCGCGGCGTTCACGCGCTGGCGCACCGCCCACTCGCCGAGCCGGCTCCGGTAGAGGGCGAACCCGCCCATGACGACCGGCGACGGCATCCCGCCGCGCGTCCACGGGTAGACCGACGAGGAGAGCACGACCCCCTCGACCGAGGCGGGCTCGACGGCCGCCTGCATGACGGCGATACCCCCGCCCATCGAGTTGCCCGCGAGCACCGCGGGTCCGCCGACGACCGTTTCGAGGAAGCGGGCGAGGAGCGCCCGGTTCGCGGTGAGCTTCGCGCTCCTGCCCGCGCGCGGGGTCCGGCCGAAGCCGGCGAGGTCGATCGCGAGCACCCGGCCGAGCCGGGCGAGGAGCGGGGCGACGAGGACCCACTGGAGGTGGGCCCCGCCGAGGCCGTGGACGAGCACGAAGGTCCGCTCGGCCGGTCCCTCCCACTCGAGGTAATGGACCGGGCCGCCGAGGTCCACGTAGCGCGAGGGGGGGAGTTCGAGGCGGCTCACCGAACGAGCCTACCGCCGGGGCCGTCCGCCGGACCGGGGGGTCGGGGTGGGGGTGGCGCGCCGCGTCGCGGGGAATAACCAGCCCCGCAACACGGTCTCAACATCTTGGGGTCTTTACAGGAGGAAGGGGGCCCATTAGGATACGCGCAGGCGGTCGTGGGGGAAGCACCCTCGGAGGAAGCCCTCCGGCGCCCCCGACGCCTCTCCGATCCACGGTCCCGGAGACCTCGAGGTGCTTCCGGCACCCCTGAACGAGGTTCCAGGAAAGGAAACGAAGGATGCCCGAACCCGCGCGACCGCTCGGCACGGACGACGCCGACGATCTCCGCCTCTACCTGGAGGCCGCTGCCCGCACGCCCCTGCTCGACAAGAACGACGAGGTCGAGCTCGCGATGGCGATCGAGGCCGGCAAGGAGGCCGAGGAGCGCCTGGCCGCCGGCCGTCTCCGCGCGCACTCCTCGATCTCGAAGGCGAAGCAGGCCGTCCGCACCGCCGAGGCCGCGCGCCAGCGCTTCATCATGGCGAACCTCCGCCTCGTGGTCTCCGTGGCCCGGAAGTACCAGGGCCAGGGCCTGCCGCTCCTCGACCTGATCCAGGAGGGCAACATCGGCCTCATGCGCGCCGTCGAGCTCTTCGACTGGCGCCGGGGCTTCAAGTTCTCGACGTACGCGACGTGGTGGATCCGCCAGGGCATCACCCGGGCGATCGCCGACCGCTCGCGTTCGATCCGCCTGCCCGTCCACATCCACGACCGCCTCCGCAAGCTGAACCGCACGCGGTTCCAGTTCGCGCAGTCCATGGGTCGCGAGCCGAGCCGCGAGGAACTCGCGAAGGCGCTCGACACCACGGTCGAGGAGATCGACGACCTCACGGAGATGGGTCGGCGCGAGCCGCTCTCCCTCCAGTCGCCGGTCGGCGAGGACACCGAGCTCGGCGACCTCATCGAGGAGCTCGACTCCGAGGCCCCGTTCAACGAGGTCGAGGACGCCCTGCTCCGCGAGGAGATCGGCGAGGCCGTCGACAAGGTCCTCGACGAGCGCGAGCGCCACGTCGTGGCCCTGCGCTACGGGCTCGAGAATGGCCAGCCGCTGTCGCTGCGCGAGACGGGCAAGGTGCTCGGCCTCTCCGGCGAGCGCGTGCGGCTCATCGAGCGCGAGGCGCTCCGCAAGCTCCGCGACTCGAACCTGATCTCCGCGCTCGCGATCGGCTAGCGCGACCGACGTCACCGAGGGGGCCGGCGCCGACGTCGCCGGCCCCCTCGTCGTTCCCCCCCTCAGGCGAGACTCGCCGCGTGCTCCTCGTCGTGGGCCGCGATGTCGCGACCGCGCGTCTCCGGGATGAACCGCCAGGCGATGAACATCGCCGGCGGCACGGTGACGAGCAGGAGCGCGGTCATCGCCGCGCCGATCGATCCGAGCGCGCCGGTCGCGTCGTCGCCGAGGACCCCGACGACCCACGCGCCGATGATCCCGCCGACGACCTCGACGGCGTTGCGGTTCCACGCGCTCGCCCGGCTCCGGACGTAGGTCGGGAACGGTTCGGTCGCCATCGCCGAGGTGATCGCGACGGAGCCGAGGCCGAAGAAGATCGACAGGCAGAAGAACGGCAGCATGAGGAGGTGCTCGGCGATGTTGAACGTCGCGACCCCCGTCACGAGCGCGCCACCCATGTAGGTGATGAAGAGCGGCACCCGTCCGAAGCGGTCCATGAGCCGACCCGCGACGAAGAACCCCACGGCGCCGACGAGGCCGGAGACCGCGAGGAAGAGCCCGGACGTCGCCTCCGACATCCCGGTCTCCCGCTGGGCGTAGAAGGCCCACCAGAACGCCGCGGCCGAGACCGCCGTGAAGCGCAGGAGCTGCGCGAGGCCGATCGGCACGAGGAGCCGGCGGAATGCCGGCTTCCAGGGTTCCCAGATCGAGACGTGGTCGAGCCGCTCGTCGGCGCGCACGGCCGCGTGCCGCTCGGAGTCCCGCAGGCTCCGACGGCCGTTCGCGACGAGGACGAGCGGGATGATGCCGACGAGGTAGTAGGCGCGCCAGCCGAGCTCGGTGTCGCCGAGGCCCGCGAAGCCGAGGAGGCCGACGGCGATCGCGCCGAAGGTCTGCATCGACGTCACGATGCCGAGGCTCCGGCCGCGTTCCCCGGTCGGGAACTCCTCGACGACCATCGTCACCGCGACCGCCCACTCCGCGCCGATGAAGATCTGCGCGATGCCCTGCGTGATCGCGATGACCGCGAGGTTCGGCGCGGCGGCCGTCGCGACCGTGGCGATCGTGTAGCCGGCGATCGTGATGAGCAGCAGGCGCTTGCGTCCCAGCCGGTCCGCCTGCGCGGCGAGCGCGAACGAGAGCACGGTCCCCACCGAGACGATCGCCCGGAGCCCACCGGCCTGCGCCTCCGTCCCCCCGAGGCTCGCGAGCGTCCCGGCGAGGACGAAGGAGAGCACGTAGTTGTCGTAGCCCTCGAAGAACGTCGCGGTCGAGAGCAGGCGGAGGAGCTTCTTCCGGTACGAACGGTCCGCGTCGGTGCCCATCGGCGTCGTGTCGTTCATCGCGCGCCCTCGGCGATCGCGCGGGCGCGGGCGAACTCCTCCGCGACGCCCGCCATGATGCGGTCCGTGCAGCGGTTCAGGTCGTTCACGTCGTCCACCTTCCCTTCGGGTCGGATCGGGGTCCCGTAGCAGAGCGCCACGGTCGGCCTCCAGGGCCGATGGAACGAGAAGCCGTGGTACGGCCACCGGAGCTGGGTCCCCCAGATGCCGATGGGCACGACCGGCACGCCGGTCGCGAGCGCGAGGCGCGCCGCCCCGCTCTTGCCGGGGCGGATGCCCCGGTCGGGGAACTCCGCGACGCCGCCCTCGGGGTAGATGCCGGCGAGCGCGCCGGCCTCGAGGGTCGCGCGCGCCTCGGCGAGCGCGCCGAGGTCGCGCGCCCCCCGATGGATCGGGATCTGGCCGGAGCCGCGCAGGAGCGGCGCGTACACGCGGTTGGCGAAGAACTCGGCGGCGACGAGGAAGCGCGTGCGGCGGCGGACGCCCCGCGCGGTCGCCACGGCGAGCACGACGCCGTCGAGGGAACTGAGGTGGTTGCTCGCGAGGAGCGCGCCCCCGCTCGTCGGCACGTGCTCGGCGCCGGACACGCGGAGGCGGAAGAGCAGGCGCGTCGCGAGGCCGAAGAACGGGAGCGCGCAGCGCCAGAAGCCGTCGAGGTCCCCGCCCCGAGCCATCGGCGGACTCTAGCCCGTCCGGGGACGGCGCGCGGGGCGGCCTCCCCGTAGACTGCGCCGCATGCGCTCCCTCCTCGACGCGGCCGCCCCACGCGCCGCCACGTACCTCGACGACCTCCGGGAACTCGTCTCGATCGACTCCGGCTCGAACTCGCCCGCGGGCGTGAACGACGTCGTCGACCGGCTCGCCGAGCGTTTCCGCGCCGCCGGCTGGACCTCCGAGCGCACCCCGAGCGCGCCGTACGGCGACCTCCTCGTCTCGCGCCTGGGCGGCGGCGAGGGCACCCGCGTGCTCCTCATCGGCCACACCGACACCGTCTTCGACGACGGGACCGCCGCCGAACGGCCGTTCCGCATCGACGGGGACCGCGCGTACGGCCCCGGCGTGAACGACATGAAGGGCGGGCTCCTCGTCGCGCTCCACGCGGTCGAGGTGCTCCGCGCGACCGGGACCCCCTTCGGCGAGCTCACCTTCGTCTGCAACCCCGACGAGGAGGTCGGTTCCCCCTCGTCGCGCGGCCCGATCGCCGAGCTCGCCCGCTCCACCGACGTCGCGTTCGTCTTCGAGGCGGGGCGCGAGGACGGCTCGGTCGTCTCGGCGCGCAAGGGCGTGACCGACTACGAGGTGCGGCTCGCCGGCCGCGCGGCGCACGCGGGCGTCGAGCCCGAGCGCGGCCGCAGCGCGATCGTCGAGGCGGCGCACCGCGCGATCGCGCTCCACGGACTCAACGGCCGCTGGCCGGGCGTCACGGTGAACGTCGGGACGATCGGCGGCGGGACGCGCCCGAACGTCGTCCCCGCCGCCTGCTCGCTCGTGATCGACCTTCGCTCTCCCGACGAGGACGCCGAGCGCGAGGCGCAGGCGGCGATCGAGGAGGTCCTGCGGACGACGCTCGACCCCGACGTCGCCGTCACGTTCGACCGCCACGTCTGGCACCGCCCGATGGTGAAGCGCGAGGGCGGCGCGCGCCTCGCGGCGATCGCGGCGGAGGTCGGGTCGGAGCTCGGCGTCGACGTGCGGGACGCCTCGACCGGCGGGGGTTCCGACGCGAACACGACGTCCGCGGCGGGGGTCCCGACCCTCGACGGCCTCGGGCCGGTCGGAGGCGACCCGCACTCGGTGGACGAGTGGATGGACGTTCCGAGCGTGCCGGTCCGCATCGCGCTCGCCGCCGGGCTCATCGCCCGCGCCGGCGAGGCCGCTACTCGCGCGTCGTGATCTTCGTCGCCCGCGTGTAGGCGCCGGGCTCGCGCCCCGCGGCGACCGCGAGCGACCACCCGAGGAGCTGCACGGGGACGATCGATGCCGACGACACGAGCGCGCGGTCGAGGTAGCTCGTCGCGATCGACGTGGCGCCCTTCGGCTCCTCGCCGTCGGGGGTCACGACGAGGACGGCGCTGCCGGCGTCGACGAGGTCGGCCGCGAGCGAGAGGTCGAGGCGCCGGGTCTCGGGCTCCGTCGCGAACACGACGGCGGCCATCTGCGGTCCCGCGAGCTCGAGCGGCCCGTGCCGGAACGCCGCGGACTCGAGCGACTCGGCCATGACGCCGCACTCCTTCAACAGGAGCGCGCCCATCTCGGCGGCGGCGCGCGCGGGGCCGCGGCCGAGGAGGACCGTGACGTCGCGCCCGCCGTGCCAGGTCGTGAGCCGTTCGGCGGTCGCGCGCGGGTCCTCGAGGAGCCGTTCCTGCGCGAGCGCGGTCCCCTCCGCGGCGGTCCGCGTGCGGTCGATCGCGGTGTTCACGCCGTCGCCCGCGAGGAGGCGCGCGATGCCCGCGAGCGTCGTCATCGACGCGGAGAACGTGAGGGTGGAGGGGCCCGCCTCGGGACCCGCAGCGGAGTCGATGCGGACGTCGGCGGCGCGGGCGAGATCGTTCTGCGTCCCGTTCGTCACGGAGACGACGAAGGGTCGACCTCGCTGCTTGTCGAGGTCGCCGGCGAGCCGGACGATCTCCGCGCTCTCGCCGGACTGGCTCACGATGACGACGAGCGTGTCGGGGCCGAGGATCGCCCGTCGGAAGTGGACGAGCTCCGCGGCGTCGACGAGGAGCGCGGGCACGCCGCGGCCCGCGAGGTCGTTCACGGCGGGGTAGCACGCGTCGTACGACGACCCCATCCCGGTGAAGACGATCGTCCGCACGCTCGCCGCGCGGGCGCGGATCTCCTCGAGTCCGGCCGGCGATGCCGGGAAGCTCGCCGCGGCACGCCGCACCGCCTCGGGCTGGCCGCAGATCTCGCGGAGGAACGGATCCCGTTCGTCGTGGAGCGACACCATGCGGGAAGTGTAGCGAGCGCCGCGCGGAGCGTTCCGTAGACTCCCGCCGTGGACGAGCGCGCGCTCTACGACGAGGTCGGCGGCATGCCGTTCTTCGAACGCCTCGTCGCGCGGTTCTACGAGGGGGTCGCGGCCGACGAGGTCCTGCGCCCGCTCTACCCCGACGCGGACCTCGCCCCCGCCGCCCGTCGGCTCACGCTCTTCCTCGCGCAGTACTGGGGCGGTCCGACGACGTACCAGGACGAGCGGGGGCATCCCCGCCTGCGGATGCGCCACGCGCCGTTCTCGATCGGCCGCGACCTCCGGGACCGCTGGCTCGTCCACATGCGGGCGGCGGTCGAGCACCTCGACCCGCCCGAGCCGGTCCGGCGGGCGCTCCTCGAGTACTTCGAGTTCGGCGCGGAGGCGATGCGGGTCCGGGACTGAGGTCGGGCGAGGTGTGGGGATGCCCCGCGGCGGTTATCGCGCAGGGCAGGAGGTGGTACCCCCCATGAAGCGAATCCTCGCGATGTCCCTCGCCGTCTCGGCGATCGCCGCGTTCGCGGCGTTCGGAACCGTCGGGGCCTCCGCGGCCCCGGCGAAGGTCACGATCTGTCACGACACGGGTTCGGCCACGCACCCGCACGTCGAACTCCGACTCACGGAACGGGCCGCCGAGGCGCATCTCGCGCACGGCGACACCCGCGGCGCCTGCCCCGGCGGGAACCCGCCGGGCAAGGTGCTCGTCTGCCACAAGAGCGGGTCGACGTGGTCCGCGATCCTCGTCGAGGAGTCGGCGGTGTCCGGGCACCTCGCCCACGGCGACTACCTCGGCGCCTGCCACACGACCCCGCCCGGCGGCACCGGCATCGGCGGGCTCGGGAAGTTCGACCGTCGGTACCCGGCGGCGGCCGCCCCGGCGCCGGTGACGCAGCTCGCGGCGACCCGCTGAGGTCGCCGGGTCGGCCCGCCCGCCCCGGAAGGGGCGGGCG
>JBJTYK010000092.1:0-3284 GCA_046082745.1 Actinomycetota bacterium
GGTGGAGGCCCGCGATCGCGTCCGCATCGAGTACCACGCCGCCTCGACGGGCGAGACGTCGCGCCGCACGATCGATCCGGAACAGGTGTTCCTCGACGCAGGGAACTGGTACGTCGCCGCGTGGGACCTCGACCGCGACGCCGAGCGGCTCTTCCGCGTGGATCGCGTCGCCGACGTGGAGCGGATGGGGGAGCGCTTCAGCGAGCGGGGCCTCGCGGGCGCCGGGCGCGCGCTCTACACGCCCGGCGTCGATGACGTCGAGGTGCGCCTGCGTCTCGCGCCCGCCGCCCGCTGGGTGGCGGAGTACTACGAGCTCGCCGCCGCAGAGCAGGACGGCGATGCGCTCGTCGTGACGTTCCCGGCCGGGCGGCTCGAGTGGGTCGAGCGGCTCCTCCTGCGCCTCGGCACCGACGTGGAGGTGCTGGCGCCGCCCGAACTCCGCGACCGGGTGCGGGCGCTCGCGGAGGCCGCGCTCGCGCGGTACCGGGGGCCCCGGTGAGCGTCCCGGCGATCGTCTGGCTCGCGGTCGCGCTCGGGGGCACGGGCCTGCTCGCGGTGTTCGCGGTCGCGCTCGTGCGCCACGGCCTCGTGCTCGGCCGGGCGGCCTCCCGGTTCGCCCGGGAGGCCTCGCCGGAGATCGAGGCCATCTCCGCGGCCGGGAGGGGCCGCGAGGGCCGGCGGTAGACTCCCGCACCGTGCTGAACATCGGGCCCCAGGAGGTCCTCCTCATCCTCATCGTGGCGCTCGTGGTCGTCGGACCGCAGCGCCTGCCCGAACTCGCCCGCTCCCTCGCGCGCGGGATCCGCGAGTTCCGCAAGGCGCAGGACGAGGTGCGCAAGACCGTCGCCGGCGTCCTCGAGGAACCGAAGCCCGCCCGGAACGCGCCGTCCCCGGCCGCGGCCGCAGGGGCGCCGACGACCGCCGACGCGGCCCCCGCGGCCGCGACGCCCGCGGAGCCGAGTCCCGTGGCGGAGGTGGCCTCGGCCCTCCGACCGCTCGCCGAGACCGCCCGCGAGCTCCGCAAGGCCCGCGAGGAGGTCCAGCGCTCGTTCCGGGTGGACCTCGCCGGCCCGCCCGCCGTCCGGCCCGCGCCGACGCTCGCAACCCCCGCTCCGGCCCCCGCTCCGACCCCCGCCGAGCCGCCGGGCCAGGCGCCGGAGCAGGCGGCATCCGGGTCCGCGGAGTCCGAGGAGCCCGAGGGGCCGTCGTCGACCGAGGCGGACCGCGCGTGAGCGCCGTCACGACGATCCGGGAGCGCCTGCGCCTGCGGCGGCGCGACCCCGAGGGGCGGATGACGCTCGTCGAGCACCTCGAGGAACTCCGGTCGCGGCTCATGGTGTCGCTCGGGGCGATCGCGTTCGGCTCGGCGATCGGCTGGTTCCTCTACCCGCGGGTCCTCGATCTGCTCCTCGACCCGTACTGCGATTACCTCCGCACGGTCCCGGAGAACGTCCGCCCCTCGCAGGGGTGCGGACTCTTCTTCCTCGGGGCACTCGACCCGATGATGATCAAGCTGAAGACGGTCCTGTTCATCGGACTCTTCATCGCGCTCCCCGCGATCCTGTTCCAAGCCTGGCGGTTCGTCGTCCCGGGGCTCACGCGCTCCGAGCGTCGCCTCGGCATCCCGTTCGTCGTGAGTTCGGTGCTGCTCTTCGCGCTCGGCGCCACCGTGGCCTACGTCACCCTGCCGAAGGGTCTCCAGTTCCTGCTCGGCTTCGCGGGACCGCAGTTCGCGCCGCTCCTGACCGGAGACCGCTTCCTCGGGTTCGTGATGATGGTGGCGCTCGCGTTCGGGCTCTCGTTCGAGTTCCCGGTCGTCCTCGTGTTCCTCCAGGTCCTCGGGATCATCTCCTCGCGCCAGCTCCGTGACTGGCGACGTTCGGCGATCCTGTTCGTCGCCGTGTTCGCTGCGGTCATCACGCCGAGCTCCGACCCGTACACGATGCTCGCGATGATGGTCCCGATGGTGGCCTTCTACGAGGGCGCTATCATCACGGGCCGGCTGCTGAAGAAGTAGGGGGCCATGGCGATCAAGGGACGATCGAGGTCGAGGGGTGGCAAGGGCGTCGCGCGTCCGCCGCGCCCGGCCCCCATCGCGGTCCGCACGCCGATCCTCCTGCGCCGGAACTTCTGGATCGGCGCGGGGGTCGTTGTCGGCGCGCTCACGGCGGTCCTCGTCGCGTACGGCCTCATGCGCTCGTCCCGCGAGGCGGCGGCGGAGGAGCGCCGCGACGCGCAGGCCTCGGCCACCCGCACGGTCACCGACGCCGTCACCTCGGCCCTCGAGGGCCTCGAGTGGCGGCCGCAGCCCGAGCTCCTCGGCCTGCCGTCGGACCTCGCGACGGCCCTGCAGGGCGCGGAGTCCACGGAGGCGATCGTCGCGGCGGGCCAACTCGCCGACGAGCTCCTCCCGCTCCTCGCCGACGCCCGGACGAAGCTCGGCGCCGTCGACGTCCTGGCCGCCGTCCGCGACCGGGGGTTCGGGCAGCTCTACGTCCTGCGCATGATCGACGCCCGCAGGCGGCTGCTCGACGGGCTCGACCTCTACCGCTCCGCCGCCGAGGTCGCGACCCAGCTCGCGGTGCTCGAGGGCCCGGAGCGTGACGCGCTCCTGGCCACGGCGCGTTCGCTCGCGACGCAGGCCGGCACGGTCACCCAGGACGGCTACCAGCTCCTCACGGATGCCCAGGTGATGGCCGGGACGTACGGCGGACCGCAGATCCCCGGTCCGGAGCCGGCGGCGTTCCCCACGGGCTGAGGGGGGACCGGTCGGCCGCCCCTAGACTGGCGGCCGTGGTCGCGACCGAACGCTTCGCCGAGCGCTACCCGTTCCCCCTCGACGCGTTCCAGCTCGACGCGATCGCCGCGGTGGACGATGGACGCTCCGTCCTCGTGGCCGCGCCGACCGGTTCCGGGAAGACCGTCGTCGCGGAGTTCGCGATCCAGCGGGCGCTCGACGCCGGGCGGAAGTGCTTCTACACCACCCCGCTGAAGGCGCTCTCGAACCAGAAGTTCGGCGACCTCGTGGCCCGCCACGGCGCGGACCGGGTCGGGCTCCTCACCGGCGACAACGCGATCAACTCCGAGGCGCCGATCGTCGTGATGACGACCGAGGTCCTCCGCAACATGCTCTACGAGGGCAGCCGGACGCTCGAGGGGCTCCAGACCGTGGTCATGGACGAGGTCCACTACCTCCAGGACCCCTACCGCGGCGCCGTCTGGGAGGAGGTGCTCATCCACCTCCCGCTCTCGGTCGCCGTGGCCTGCCTGTCCGCGACGATCTC
>JBJTYK010000093.1:0-8878 GCA_046082745.1 Actinomycetota bacterium
GTCGCGCTCGCGAGCCCGGCGACGGCCGCGACGAGCAGGAGCGCGAACGCCGCGCGCGCGACGACGCCGAGCGGGACGCCGGGGACGAGGTCGAGGAGTCGCCGGACGAAGCGCGAGGGCGCGAGCCACCCCTCCTCCCCCGCGAGCCGCGAGAGCCCGAACGTCGGATCCCCCGCATCGAGGAACGGCGCGGCGAGCGCCGCGAGGACGACCGCGGCGGCGAGGATCGGACCGCGGAGCGCGCGCAAGCGGGCGCCCGGCCCCGCCGCGGCCGCCGTCGCGACGAGGAGCAGGAGGAGCGGTACGGCGGCGGGTGCCTTCACCGCGGCCGCCGCCGCGAGGATCGCTGCGGCGAGCGCGCGTCGCCCGGAGGCGACGAGGGCGATCGCCGCGGCGACCCCGAGCCCCACGACCGCGTCGTTGTGCCCACCGCCGACGACGTGGACGACGACGACCGGGTTGCAGCCGAACGCCGCGACCGCGAGCGCCTCCCGACCCGGCGCGAGCCGACGCACGAGCGACGGCAGGAGCGCGATCGTCGCGATCGTCGCCGACGCCGCGACGACCCGGAACGCCGCGACGAGTCCCGCGAGCGAGTCGAACGCGCCAGCGAGCAGCGCGGCGATCGCGGTCCACGCCGGTCCGTACACCGACGTCGCGTCGAGCCATCGCGCTCCGACGAGCGCGGTCGCGGGATCGCCGGGGAACGCCGAGGGCGCCGCCGCGTACGGGTTCGCACCGTGGACCGCCACGATGCGCCCGTACGCCGCGTACGAGTAGACGTCGCGCGAGAACAGGAGCGGCGCGGCGAGCACCGCGACGTTCGCCGCGATCGCGAGCCACAGGACCGCCCGGAGTCGCACGCGACCCGCGACGGCCTCCGCGAGCAGGAACGCGAACGCGAGCGCCGCCGCCGCGAGGAGCGCCGCGCCGAACCCCGCGGCGACGTCACCGCGGAGGCGCGCGAACCCGAGGGCCTCCCCGAGCCACCGGAGCGGCCCCGCGGGACCCGCTCCGTCCGCGAGGACCGGATGGAACGGCGAGCCCGGCACCGACCCGAACGCGAGGAGGGCGAGCGTCGTCGCGGCGGATGCAGCGACCGCCCACCGCGCGCGCGTCGGCATGGCGCGACTCTAGCGGCGACCCCGCCCGCGACGCGTACTCCGCCGCGCCCGGGGGTATCGAGCGGCACCACGCCCCGACCCGGGGCCCGACCCGAGCGGAGGCACCGATGGTGAAGGAAGCGACGATCGACCTCGACCGCGCGCGCAGGGACCTCGAGGAGGAGGGCTCGCGCCTCACCCACATCCGGGCGTCGCTCGCACAGGAGTCCGCGCTCACCGACGCGGACCGCGACGCGACCTCGGAGATCGCGGGCGCCGACCAGCACCCGGCCGACATGGGCACCGAGATGTTCGAACGCGAGCGGGCCGTCTCGATCCTCCAGCGCGTCGACGACCAGCTCGCCGACGTACGCCGCGCCCTGCGCCGCATCGACGGAGGGGCGTACGGCACCTGCGAGGCGTGCGGACGCCCCATCGCCGCTGCGCGACTCGAGGCGCGGCCCTCCGCGCGCTTCTGCCTCGACGACCAGTCCCGGTTCGAGCGCGAGGCGAGGGCGTCGTGAGCCGGACCGATCCCCTCCCCGAGGTCCCGGACGAGGAACCGATCGACGAGGGCGAACTCATCGACGCGCCCGACGCGCCGAGCGCGGCGCAGCGGTTCGGCATCACCGTCGCGGAGCAGCGTCGCGGGGAGCCGCTCGCCCTGCGGCTCGCGGAGGAGGAGCCCGAGGCCGGCGAAGCGCCGACGGTCGAGGAGACCGACCAGGACGCCGAGGACGCCGCGGTGCGGGTCGTCGGGAGCGCCGACGAGCTCGGCGGGGCGACCGACGACCCGGTCGACCACTACCTCGAGGGAGCCTGACGCGCCGTTGGGCGCAGGGTTCGCCGGTCCGCGAACGGGGAACGAACCCGGGACGGACCGCCACCGCGGGACCGTCATCCCCCAGGAGCGGAGGTCAACGTGAACATCGGAGAGATCGTCCGAGAGGTCGAGGCCCTGCCCGTCGACCCCGTGTCGGTGCCCGGGACCGCTCCCGCGGCCCCCGAGCGGGAGCCCGTCGGCGAGCCGACGAAGGTCCCCGCGTCGCGGTGATCCAGGACTTCGGCCACGACCTCGTCGTCGGGGGATTCCGCGGCTACCGCTGGTGGCGCGCGACCGATGGCGGACTCCTCCAGTCGCCCTGGTGCGGCCGCGGGAACTGGGATGCGCGCCGCAACGAGGCCGTGTGCCTCGTGACGGCGCGGCCCCGACGCTGGCTGCGCCGGCAGCCGCCGATCGACCACACGCGCGGCCTGCCGGTCGCCGGGTGCGACTGCGGCTTCTACGCGCTCCACGCCCCGCCGAGCGACGCGAGTCGCCTCGAGCAGCAGGTGTTCCCGTGGCAGACGAACCCGCATCTCTCCGGCGCGGGCGAGCTCGTCTTCGGCGTCGCCGAGGCGTGGGGCAGGGTCCTCATCGGCACCCACGGCTGGCGCGCACAGTTCTGTCGGCCGATCGCGATTTACGTGCCGCCGACGGCGCGGCTCGCGGTCCGCCAACGCGAGGCGATCGTCGCCCGCTACGGCGTCCCACTCGCCGGCGACTTCGCCGCGCTCCGCGAGGGATGGGGCCCGCGCGAGGACCCGACGGCCCCGGCGCTGCGGCGCCCCGAGGACGCGGCCTAGGCGGGGTTCCGCGACGCGAGGCCGAACCGCAGCACCCGCGTTCCCGCCTCGACGCTCACCTTCGCATCCGCGAACAGCGCGCGAACGAGCGCATCGCCGCTCGGGAACCCGTCGGGCGTCGGCGCGTCGGCGGCGTCCGGGCTCCGCACCTCGAAGCGCACGTCGTCGGCGGCGAGCGTCGCGTGGACCTCGATCGGCACCGAGACGCCCGCGGCGATCGGCGCCGTCACCGCCTCGTCGATCGCGAGCCGCAGGTCGTCGACGACCTCGTCGTCGCACCCCGCCTGACGACCGACGGCCGCGGCGAACAGCCGCACCGTGCCGACGAACGCGGGGTCCGCCGGGACGGACAGCGAGAGGACGCGGTCGCCGGGAGCGCCCAGGATCAGGCCCCGACGGCGTCGGCGACCGAGGCGTGGATCGGGAACACCCGGTCGAGCCCCGTGATCGTGAGCACCCGCAGGATCGAGCCCTCCTGGCACACGAGCGCGAGGTCGCCGCCGCGTTCGCGCGAACGCTTCAGGCTTCCGACGAGGACGCCGAGCCCGCTCGAGTCCATGAAGGAGACGCCCGTGAGGTCGACGAGGATCCGCACGACGCCGTCGTTCGCGACGCGCTCGATCGCCTCCCGGAGCTGCGGCGACGTGTAGAGGTCCACCTCGCCGCGGATGGCGACGACGCGCCAGTCGCCCTCGATCCTCGTGTCGATGTCGAGATCCGCGGTTGCCACGGGCACCTCCGCCGCAGGCCTGCGGCCACTATAGGTCCGCGGCCGGAACCGGGAGGTTCCGGCCGCGGACGAGGGGGGTGGGGAAGGCTCTCAGCCGGCGAGGAAGGTCAGCTCGCGCGGCTCGCGTTCCCGGTCGCGCTTGCTCCCGCGCCGCCCGGGGTGCGGGGCGCGGAGCACGAAGGGACGCACGGGTTCGTGCTGCCAGCAGTGGTCCGCCGGGTTGTAGACGGACAGGACCGTGACGCAGCCGCTCGCGCGGCATACCCGGCCCCTCGGGTACGTGGCGTTCTCGACGCCGTCGATGACGGTCTGCGAGCCCCGCAGCACCATCGCGTCCTGGCCGATCTTCCGGCTGCCGACCGCTTCCATCTGGGCCTCCTCCATCGCTTCCCGCGGACCGTGGCCCGACGGGTACCCCGGGGGGGGAACCGGGAAACGCCCCCGCCGGGTGGATCCCGCCAGCCGGAATCCGGGGCCCGCCCCTACGATTGCGCCGTGTCGGCCCACGGACGCCCCGAGGTCCTCGTCTCCATCCCCGCCTCCCCCGGGTTCGCGCACGTCCTGCGCACGGTCGCGGCGGCGTTCGGCGCCCGGATGGACCTGTCGATCGACGACCTCGACGACCTCCGCATCGCCGTGGACGAGGCCTTCGCCTACCTCCTCGACCTCGGCGGGGCGACGACGGCGGTCGCCCTGCGCCTGGCCCCCGCCGGCACCGCGGTCGAGGCGATCCTCTCCGCGGTCGACGGACCGACCGACGCGTGGCCCCCGCCATCGCACGCGACCTCGCTCGCCTGGCAGGTCCTGACGGGACTCTCCGACGAGGTCGACCTCCTCCTCGACGAGGGCCGACCCGCGATCCGCATCGCGAAGGGAGCCCGCCGGGAGCGTCCGACGTGAGCCACGCGCCGGCCCCGGAGGACGAGGCCTCGCGGGAACGTGCCGACGAACTGTTCCGCCGGCTCCCCGATGCGGGCGCGCGCGAGGAACTCGTCCGGCTGTTCCGGCCGCTCGCGGAGTACCTCGCGCGGCGGTTCTCGGGTCGCGGCGAGGCGCTCGACGACCTCACCCAGGTCGCGACGATCGGCCTGCTGAACGCGATCGACCGCTTCGACCCCGAGCGCGAGGTCCAGTTCTCCACGTACGCGGCGGTCACGATCGTCGGGGAGCTCAAGCGTCACTTCCGCGACAAGGGCTGGTCGGTGCGCGTCCCGCGCCGCCTCCAGGAGACCGGACTGCGCGTGAACCGCGCGCTCGGCGAACTCTGGCAGGAACTCGGTCGCTCCCCGACGACGGCGGAACTCGCGGAGCGGCTCGAGGTCTCGCAGGAGGAGGTCCTCGAGGCGATGGAGGCGATGCACGCGTACTCGACGACCTCGCTCGACGCGCCGATCGGTGAGGACGGCCTCACGCACGGCGACCTGCTGCCCGCCGACGACGGGTCGATCGAGCTCCTGGAGGGGTGGGCGAGCGTCGCGCCGCTCCTCCAGAAGCTCCCCGCACGCGAACGTCGGATCCTCTACCTGCGGTTCTTCCTCGGACGTACGCAGACGGAGATCGCCGATGAGATCGGCGTGTCGCAGATGCACGTCTCGCGCCTGCTCGCGCAGACCCTCGCGCTCCTGCGCCAGCAGGCCGGCGAGCGCGGCATCGACGACTGACCCAGGTTTGCGCCGCGGGACGGCGGGAAGAGCGGGGGCAGCCGGCCCGGGTCCCGTCCCCGCTCCGGCGACCCCCACAACGGGGGTGCCCCGCATCCCGATCCCCCTCGCTCCACGTGATGCGGGGCACCCCCCACACACCTCCGGCGACGGGCGGCGTCGGGCGGTGTCGCGTGATCCGGATCGGCACGAGCGGTTGGCAGTACGACGACTGGAGCGGCCCGTTCTACCCGCGGGGCCTCCCCCGCGCGCGCTGGCTCTCCTTCTACGCCGAGCGCTTCCCGGCCGTGGAACTCAACCGCTCCTTCTACCGGCTCCCCCGCGAGGAGGACTTCCGCCGCTGGCGTGATGCGACGCCCGAGGGCTTCACGATGGCGGTGAAGGCGAGCCGGTTCCTCACGTACCTCCGACGCCTTCGCGATCCGGCAGAACCGGTCGCGCGACTCTGGTCCGCGGCGCGAGCGCTCGGCCCGCGGCTCGGACCGGTGCTCTTCCAGCTGCCGCCCGCGTTCCCGGTCGATCTCGCCCGCCTCGACCGCACCCTCGCCGCGCTCCCCGAGGGGATGCGCGCGGCCTTCGAGTTCCGCGACCCGTCATGGCACGCGACCGCGGTGTTCGAGCGGCTCGAGATGGTCGGCGCGGCGCTCGTGTGGCCCGACCGCCCCGGCGAGCGCGCGCGGCTGCCGCTGCTGTCGGGGTGGGCCTACCTCCGCCTCCATCGGGGGCGGACGGACGCGCCCGGCTACCCGCCCGCGAAGCTCCGACGGATCGCGTCGCGGATCGCCGCGCTGCCCGCGCGGGAGGTGTGGGCGTTCTGCAACAACGACAAGGGGGGCGAGGCGATCCGCGACGCCCGGACGCTCACGCGCCTGGTCGAGGACCTCGGCGCGACGGTGGCGCACCCGCCGCTGCGTCGGGGCGCGTGACGTCCTCGACCTCGAGCCGCAGCTGCCCGCACGCGGCCTCGATCCCGCGACCGCGCGTGTCGCGGATCGTGACGTTCACACCGGCGCGCTCGAGCACCGCCGCGAACGCCTCGATGCGCGCGGGCGACGAGGGTCGCGTCGGCCAGCCGGGCGTCGGGTTCAGCGGGATGAGGTTCACGTGCGCGCGGAGCCGCCGCGCGATCGGCGCGAGGAGCCGCGCCTGCACGTCGGAGTCGTTCTCGCCCGCGATCATCGCCCACTCGATCGAGGGCCGGCGGCGCGTCCGCGAGCGCCACTCCGCGATCGCGGCTTCGAGCTCGGCGAGCGGCCACCGGTCGTTCGGCGGCACGAGGCGCGAGCGGGTCTCGTCGTCGGCGGCGTGGAGGCTCACCGCGAGGCCGACCTGCGGATGCGCGTCGGCGAGGCGGCGGATGCCGGGCGCAAGGCCGACGGTCGAGAGGGTCACGTGGCGCGCGCCGAGCCGCATGCCGTCCGCGTCGGTGATCCGCGCGATGGCCGCGAAGACGTTGCGTTCGTTCGCGAGCGGTTCGCCCATCCCCATGAAGACGACGTTCGTGAGCCGCTGCGGCGTGGAGTCCGGAAGTCGCGTCGCCTCGCGCCGCGCCCACGCGACCTGCGCGACGATCTCGCCCGGCGAGAGGTTCCCGAGGAGCCCCATCTGCCCCGTCGCGCAGAAGCCGCAGCCCATCGCGCAGCCGGCCTGCGACGACACGCACACCGTCACGCGCTCGGGGTAGCCCATGAGGACCGCCTCGACGAGGTGTCGGCCGCCGAGGCGCAGCAGCGCCTTCCGCGTCGCCCCGCCGTCGGCGACGCGTTCCTCGACGACCTCGATGCCGAGCGGGACCTCGTCCGCGAGGCGTTCCCGGAGCGCGGCCGGGAGGTCGGTCATCGACTCGTACGTGCTCCCGCGCCGCCAGAGGTGGTCGCGGACCTGGCGCGCCCGGTACGCGGGCTCGCCCCAGGCGCGGAGGCGTTCCTCGAGGTCCGCCGCGGGCAGGTCGTAGGCGGAGATCACAGCGCGTCCAGGATCGTCGCGACGCGTTCCGGGCTCGGTGGTCCGACGGCCTTCGCCCGGACGGAACCGTCGGGGGCGAGGACGACCGCGCAGACCTGGCTCGCGTCGGGGAGACCGAGGCCGCGGAGCACGCGGCGGACATCGGTGTAGATCGTGAGGGTGCGGCGGCGCACGGCGAGGTCGCGGATCGCGGCGACCATCCCGCCGTCGATGAACCCGCGGGCCCAGCGCCAGCGCGTCCCGATCGTCGGGATCTCGTAGACCCGCATCCCGGGGGCGCGCGGGAGCCCATCGCGTTCGAGGACCTCGACCCACGCGTCGACCGCGGACTGGTGGAAGCGGTCGAACGCGACGAGGAGGACCCGCGGCTCGCCCTCGAGGTCGTCGGGAACCCGCCGCGCCTCGTACTCGAGGTCGCGCGCCTCGAGCGACGGGAAGCGCTCGACCGCGCTCACGACGACACCCGCTGGAGGGCCGCGACGAGGTGGCGCGTGATCGGCACGTCCTTCATCGACATCTTCAGCTCGTAGCGGAGCATGTCGCCCTCGACGACGAGGTCGCGCTCGACCTCCTCGACCTCGAGGGCCGACGGCGTCCGCACGACGCGCGCGGTGAGCAGCACGTGCTGGCCGACGACGCGGCCCCCGCCGACCTCCGAGAGCCCGGTCGGGTGCGAGAGCAGGTACTCGAGCGTCGCCGGTCCCACGACCCGGAGGTACCCCGATTCGGCGTGGAGCGCGCGGCCGTCGTCGAGGGCCCACGTGCGCTGCACGTACGACACGTAGGGCTTGCCGACCTCGCGGAACGTGATCTCCTCGCCGTAGCGGAAGTCCTCGATCGTCGGGTACCGGCCCTCGCCCTCGCCGACCCAGGAACCGAGCAGGAACGCGATCGGCGCGCGGCGGCGGCGCTCCTCCGCTCAGCGCGCGAGGTCGGGCGCGGAGAGCGTCTCGAGGAGGCGGTCCGCCCCCCACGCGAGGTCCTCCGCGGAGATCGACAGCGGCGGCGCGAGCCGGATCGTCGTCTCGTGGGTGTCCTTCGCGAGGACGCCCGCGTCCATGAGGCGCTCGCAGTACGCGCGCGCCTTCGTCCCGCCGGCGCGCATCTGGATGCCGACCCACAGGCCGCGGCCGCGAACCTCCTCGACGTGGTCCGGCGCCTCCGCGCGGAGCCGCGCGATGAGCGAGGCCCCGAGCTCGGCGGAGGCGCGCTGGTACGTGCCCTCGCCGAGGATGTCGAGGACCTCGAGCCCCACCGCGACCGCGAGGGGGTTCCCGCCGAACGTCGAGCCGTGCTCCCCGGGGTGGATCACCCCGAGCACGTCGCGCCGCGAGACGACCGCGGAGATCGGGACGATGCCGCCGCCGAGCGCCTTCCCGAGGATGAAGAGGTCGGGCACGACGCCCTCGTGTTCGACCGCGAACGTCGTCCCGGTCCGACCGAGGCCCGACTGGATCTCGTCGGCGATGAGGAGGACGTCGCGCTCCGTGCAGATCCGGCGCGCCGCCGCGAGGTAACCCTCGCCCGGCACGACGATCCCCGCCTCGCCCTGGATCGGCTCGACGAGGAACGCGACGGTGTCGTCGTCGATCGCGGCCTCGAGCGCCGCGACGTCGCCGTACGGGACCTGGACGAATCCCGGCGTGTACGGACCGAATCCGCCGTACGACGAGGGGTCGTCCGAGAACGAGATGATCGTGATCGTGCGGCCGTGGAAGTTCCCGCCGCACACGACGACCTTCGCGCGGTCCTTCGCGACGCCCTTCACGTCGTAGCCCCAGCGGCGCGCGACC
>JBJTYK010000094.1:0-2284 GCA_046082745.1 Actinomycetota bacterium
ACGCGGTCGAGGTTCGCGACGTTCACCTGGACGAGCGGCGCCGCGTCGCACGCACCGAGGCACTCCTCCTCGACGACGGTGACCTTGCCGTCGGGACTCGTGCCGGTCGCATCGGCGTCGATCGCCTCGACCGCCGCCGCGTAGAGCTCGTTCGCACCGCGGAGGGCGCAGGAGAGGTTCGTGCAGACCGCGACGAGGTGCGTCCCCGTCCGCCGCAGCCGGAGCATCGTGTAGAAGGACGCGACCGCGCGGACCTCCGCGGTCGTCGCCCCGAGGAGGTCGGCGACCTCGCGCATCCCCTCGTCGGTGACCCGCCCCTCGACGGACTGCACGAGGTAGAGGAGCGGCAGGATCGCGGAGCGCTCGCGCCCGACCGGGTAGCGGCCGCGGATCCGTTCCGCGTCGGCACGCAGGTCGTCGGTGAGCACCGCCATCAGCGGTCCACCCCGCCCATGACCGGGTCGACGCTCGCGATGCAGGCGACCGCGTCGGCGACGAGCCCGCCCTCGATCATCCGCGGGATCGCCTGAAGGTTCACGAAGGAGGGCTCGCGCAGGCCGATGCGGTACGGCTTCTGGGTCCCGTCGGACACCACGTAGCACCCGAACTCGCCGCGCGGCGCCTCGACGACCTGGAAGACCTCGCCGGCCGGCACCGCGACGCCCTGCGTCACCATCTTGAAGTGGTGGATGAGCGCCTCCATCGACTCCTCCATGATGTGGCGCACGTAGTCCGGCGAGTTCCCGATGCCGTCGGGACCGACCTCGAGCCGGGAGGGCCACGCGACCTTCGGGTCCTCGACCATGACGGGACCGGGCTCGAGCCGGGCGACGGCCTGGCGCACGATGCGAAGCGACTGCCGCATCTCCTCGATGCGGATCCGGTACCGCGCGTAGCAGTCCGCGTCGGTCGAGGTCGGCACGTCGAACTCGTACGTCTCGTAGCCGCAGTACGGCTCGTCCTTGCGGATGTCCTTCGCGAGGCCGGCCGAGCGGAGCACCGGCCCGGTGACCCCGAGCGCGAGGCAGTCCTCGAGGGACAGATAGCCGACGTCGCGGTTGCGCTGGATCCAGATCGGGTTGTTCGTGAGGAGCGTCTCGTACTCGCCGATGCGCTCGTCGAGGACCGCGCAGACGCCGAGGATCTCCTCCTCGATGCCCGGCGGCAGGTCCATCGGGAGGCCGCCGATCCGGAAGAACGCGTGGTTCATGCGGAGTCCGGTGATCCGCTCGAAGAGGTCGAGGACGATCTCGCGCTCGCGGAAGCCGTAGAGCATCACGGAGACCGCGCCGAGCTCCATCCCGCTCGTCGCGAGACCGACGAGGTGCGAGGAGATGCGGTTCAGCTCGCACAGGAGCACCCGGATCGTCTGGGCGCGCGGCGGCGCCTCGATGCCGAGGAGTCGCTCGACGGCGAGGGAGTACGCGAGCTCGTTCGAGAACGGCGCGAGGTAGTCGGCCCGGGTGAGGAACGCGACCGCCTGCTGCCAGGAGCGGTACTCGGTGTTCTTCTCGATGCCCGTGTGGAGGTAGCCGATGATCGGCCGGCACGAGACGACGGTCTCGCCGTCGAGTTCGAGGAGCAGGCGGAGCACCCCGTGGGTCGAGGGGTGCTGCGGCCCCATGTTGATGATCATCGTCTCCTCGCGGAGACCCCCCTCGACCGGCGGGACGACGCTCACGCGTTCCTCCGGTCGACCGGCGGGATGAACGCGCCGCGGTACCGGGTGTTCACGCCGCCGAGGTCCTCGGTCTTGCGGAGGGGGTGTCCCTCCCAGGCGTCGGGCAGGAGGATCCGGCGGAGGTCGGGATGGCCGTCGAACATGATCCCGTAGAAGTCGTAGGTCTCCCGCTCGTGCCAGTCGGCCGTCGGGAAGCGATCGACGACCGAGGGGACGTGCGGATCGTCGCCGGGAACGCCGACCTTCACGCGCAGCCGGTGCCGGTGGGCGATCGACAGGAGCTCGTAGGCGACCCAGAAGCGCGGCGAGGCCTCGGGCCAGTCCGTCGCGGTCACGTTCGAGAGGAACCCGAGGCCGAGCGGCTCCTCGGCGAGGTACGCGAGCGCGTCGCGCAGGTCTCCGCGGTCGACCTCGAGGACGGCCTGCCCGCGCGCGACGAGCGCGTCGGGGAAGCGCCCGGCGATCGCGGCGACGAGGTCCTCGGGACTCACCGGAAGGGGACCTCGGTGCGGACCTTCTCGTGGAGCCGGAGGATCCCGTACATGAGCATCTCCGGGCGGGGCGGGCAGCCCGGCACGTAGATGTCGACCGGCACGACCGTGT
>JBJTYK010000095.1:0-5324 GCA_046082745.1 Actinomycetota bacterium
CCCTCGGGCGCGCCGCCCCCGCCCCGGATCAGGACTGCGCGGCCTCGACCTCCCGGACGTGCGAGGGGTCGAGCCGGATGCCCGGGCCCATCGTCGTCGAGAGGGCCACGCTGATCACGTACTTGCCCTTCGCGGCGGACGGGCGCGCCCGGACGATCTCCTCCGCGACGGCGTGGAGGTTCTCGAGCAGCTGCTGTTCGCCGAACGAGCGCTTGCCGATGATGAGGTGGACGATCCCGCTCTTGTCCGTCTTGTACTCGAGCTGCCCGCCCTTGATCGCGGTCACGGCCTTCGCGATGTCGAAGGTGACCGTGCCGGTCTTCGGGTTCGGCATGAGCCCGCGGGGACCGAGCACGCGACCGGCCTTGCCGACCGCCGCCATCATGTCGGGGGTCGCGACCGCCGCGTCGAACTCGATCGTCCCGCCGATCACCTGCTCGACGAGGTCGTCGCCGCCGACGACGTCGGCGCCGGCCTCCCTCGCCTCGCGGGCCTTCTCGCCGGTCGCGAACGCCGCGACGCGCACGGTCTTGCCCGTGCCGTGCGGCAGGGCGACCGTGCCCCGCAGCGCCTGCTCGGCCTGCGTCGTGTCGACGCCGAGCCGGAAGGCGACCTCGACGGACTCGTCGAACTTCGCCGCGGGGAGGTCCTTCAGGATGCGGATCGCGTCGGCCGGCGCGTACTCCTTCTCGCGGTCGACCTTCGCGAGCGCCTCGCGGTAGCGCTTGCCGCTCATGCGTCCACCTCCACGCCCATGCTCCGCGCCGTCCCCGCGATGATGCGCATCGCGTGCTCGACGTCGTTCGCGTTGAGGTCCTGCATCTTCTGCTCGGCGATCCGTCGGACCTGCTCGGAGGACAGGCGGCCGACCTTGTTCTTGTTCGGCTCGCCCGAGCCCTTCTCGAGTCCCGCGGCGGACTTGATGAGCTCCGACGCCGGGGGCTGCTTCGTCACGAACGTGAACGAGCGGTCCTCGTAGATCGTGAGCTCGGCGGGGATGACCTGTCCGGCCTGGGCCTGCGTCGCCTCGTTGTACTGGCGGCAGACCTCCATGATGTTCACGCCGTGCTGCCCGAGGGCGGTACCGACGGGCGGGGCCGGGGTCGCCTGACCGGCCTTGATCTGGAGCTTCACCATGGCGACGACCTTCTTCGGTGCCACTGCACTCACCTCCTGCGGTGCGAACGGCCTTGCGGCCTCCCGCGTCTGCGTCGTCCCGGCTAGACCTTCGCCACCTGGTCGAAGCCGAGTTCGACCGGGGTCTCCCGGTCGAAGATGTTCACGAGGACCTTCAGCTTGCTCTGGTCCACGTTGATCTCGTCGATCGTGCCGTTGAAGTCGGCGAACGGTCCGCTGATGATGCGCACGACGTCGCCCTCCTCGAAGCCGAGGCGGAACTGCGGCTTCGCCTCCTCCTTCTTCACGACGAGGATCTTCTCGACCTCGCGGCGCGAGAGGGGCGTCGGACGGCTGCCGGTGCCCGCCGCGACGAAGCCCGTCACGCCGGGGGTGTTCCGCACGCAGTACCAGGAGGCGTCGTCGTAGATCATCTTCACGAGCAGGTAGCCCGGGAAGACCTTCTTCTGGACGACCTGCTTCTTGCCGCCCTTGATCTCCATGACGTCTTCCATGGGGATGTGGACCGCGAAGATGCGCTCCTGCATCTGCATCGACTCGATGCGCGTCTCGAGGTTGCGCTTCACCTTGTTCTCGTAGCCCGAGTACGTGTGGACGACGTACCAGTCGCCCGGGCCGCGGAACGGATCGTCCGCGCGCTCCTCCTCCGGCTCGTCGAGGACCGCGGTGGCGACGGCGCTCGGGGACTCCGCGACGGCCTCGGCCGCGGCCGGCTCCGACGCGTGGGCGGGGGGTTCGTCGGTGAGGCCGGGGGTGGTCTCGCCCTCGATCGGGAGGTCCGGGGCGTCCTCGTCCTCGACGCCCGGCACGGCGAGCCCGGCCTCGAGGTCCTGGAGGTCGTCCTCCACGAGGGGGTCGGTCGTCCGGTCGGAGTCGTAGGTCTCGGTCATGGGGAGGTGATCAGCCGTTCGTGAACAGGTCGAGGACGAACTTCGAGAACACGACGTCGAGCCCGAACACGAACGCCGTGAGCACCACGACCGTCGCGAGGACCACGACGGTGTAGGTGACGAGCTCCGGCCGGGTGGGCCAGAGCACCTTCTTCAGTTCCTGACGGACCTCCTTCAGGAACTGCCGCGAGCCCGTGCGCCGACGCCGCTCGGTGGCGGCCGCCCGACGCGTGGTCGCGGCCGGCTGGGCGCGCTCCGGGTCGGAGGCGCCCTGCTGCCGCTGCTGGGCTCGCTTCATCTGCCTGTTCATGGATGCTCCTCAAGCAGGGGCGGAGGGACTTGAACCCCCAACCGCCGGTTTTGGAGACCGGTGCTCTACCAAGTTGAGCTACGCCCCTCCGGCCGTTCGGGGAGGTCGGGTGGCCAGTATAGGGGGGGCCTCCGAGCGCGGCAAAGGACGGCCGGAGCGCTCGCGGCGCGCACGGGAAAGGTGCGCCGAGGTGCGTGATTCGTGCTCGGGGCCACCCTAGACTCCCGTGCCATGCCTGATGACGACTTCCCCACCCAGGATCCCCTGTTCGCGCTGGCCGAGGAACTCCGTGCGTCCCGCGAGCGCCTGACCGGGCACCGCCCGGTCGAGCGCACCACCCCCGAAGCCTCCCCCGAGCTCTCCGACGGCGAGCCGATCGAGGTCGACGCCGCCGACTTCCTCGGCGCCGAGGCGCTCGACGCCGGCGGCCCGACCGCCGACCCCGATCCGCTCGACTTCGAGCCGATCGCGACCGGCGCGCTCTTCGAGGCCCTCGAGGGCATCGATTTCGCGGCCGTCGAGGACGCCGACGCGGGCAACGTGATCGGCGCGGGCACGGCCGACGCCGAGGGCGTCGTCGCCCTCACGGCTTCCTTCGACGACGCGGACGCGGGTTGGGAGCCCTTCCCCGAGACGGTCTCGACCGGCGACGCCGGCTACGTGGACCTGCCGCCGCTCGCCGAGCCGCTCGAGGTGCATCCGACGGTCGCGTTCGGCCTCGACGTACCGATCGAGCCGGCGACGGCCTCGCTCGAGCCGACGGAGCCGATCGAGGTCGCATCCCTCGGGTTCGACGAGGTCGCGCTCTCCGAGCCGACGACCGAGACGGTCGCCTACGCGGAGCTCCTCGGCGCGGGCGACGTCGACCCGCTCGTGGAGGAGATCGAACTCGTCGACCTCGCGGCCGCGGGCGCGCCCGATGCGTCCCGCCCGACCGAGGACCTCGAGCGCGCGATCGCCGACGCCGCACGCGAGGTGGGCTGGCTCGCGCGTCGCGTGAGCGACAGCCTCGACCTCGTCACCGAGCGCCTCGAGGCGATCGAGCGCAAGGTCGCCGCGATGGACCTCCCCGGCGCGGTCCCCGCCCCGATCTCGACGACCCCCGCGGTCGCCGGTCCGGGTGCGGCGCCGACCGACGTCGAGGAGTGGAGCATGGCGCTCGCCCGCCTCGTCCGCAGCGACACGAACGCGCTGCGCGACGAGTTCCACCGCGTCGCGGAGGAGCAGGGCGTCGCGCTCGCCGAGGTGCACCGCCTCTCCGAGGCGGGCGGCGAGGCCGTCCGCACGAGCGTGGAGGAGGCCCTGATCCGCATCGAGTCGATCGTGCTGCGGCTCGGCGATTCCTTCCAAGAGCGCGTCGGCTCCGCGGTCGCCTCGATCGAGGCGGCGGCGGACGCGATGCGCGCCGAGGACCGGCGCTCGCTCCTCACCGCGATCGACGACCGCATGGAGGCGCTCGCACGGCTCGTCCGCTCCGACAACGAGCGGCTCGGCGCGCAGCTCGAGGCGGAGATCGGGATCGGCAAGGAGGTCCTGCGCGCGGCGAAGGAGCTCCAGGCCTCGCTCGCGGAGGACGTCGCCGCGGCGCTCGCCCTGCGCTCGGGCAGCTACTCCCGCCCGGCGTAGTCCGGGCTCAGACGAGCCGGATCTCGGCCTCGCCCCGACGCACCGGTTCCTCGATCCGTCCGTCGCGCTCGACCTCGACCCACACGTCGAGCGTCACGACGTCGCCCGCGACCGCGCGCACGCGGCCGCGGGCGACGATCGTCTCGCCGGGGAACACCGGCGCGCGGAACTGGGCGCGGAGCGCGATGACCTCGCCGTCCACGGCCCAGTCGCGGAGCGCGGCGCCGAGGTGACCGAGGGTGAGCATCCCGTGGGCGATCACCGACGGGAACCCGACCGAGCGCGCGAACGCCTCGTCGAGGTGGAGCGGGTTCCGGTCGCCGGAGGCCTCCGCGTAGGCGGCGAGGTCGGGCGCCTCGACGCTCCGCGTCCGGGGCGGGAGCTCCTGGCCGGGCCTCACGCGTCCCCCCGTTCGAGCAGGACGGACCGGGCCGTGGCGACGGACTCGCCGGTCCCCACGTCGGTGAACTCGGTGCGGATCGTGAGGAACCCGTGCCCGCCCTTGCTGCGGATCGACTCGATCGTCGCCCGGGCCTCGAGACGGTCGCCGACCTCGAGCGGACGCTCGAAGCGGTACTCCTGCTCGGCGTGGACGACCCTCGAGAAGTCGAGGGCGAGGTCCGCATCGGCGACGAGCGGCGCCCAGGCGGCCACGATCTCCGCGGTCGTGAGGAACGTGAGCGGGACGCCGGGCCGGTCGTCACCGACCGCTGCGGCGAAGCGGCGGACGGCCACCTCCTCGACCTCGAGGGGGACGGCCGGATAGGCCTTCCCCTCGAGGGACGGGTTCACGGCCTCAGCGCGTCTCGCGGTGCACGGTGTGCGTGCGGCACCACCGGCAGTACTTCTTCATCTCGATGCGCTCGCGGTCGTTCACACGGTTCTTCACCGTGTTGTAGTTCCGCCGCTTGCAGTCGTTGCAGGCGAGCGTGATCTTCGGCCGGTTGCCTTCCTTCTTCGCCATCGCTCCCCTACTTCAGGATCTTCGTGACGCGCCCCGCGCCAACGGTCCGGCCGCCCTCGCGGATCGCGAAGCGCAGCCCCTCCTCCATGGCGATGGGGGCGATGAGGTCCACGGTCATCTCGACGTTGTCGCCGGGCATGACCATCTCGACGCCCTTGGGGAGGTTGGCCGTGCCGGTCACGTCCGTGGTGCGGAAGTAGAACTGCGGCCGGTAGCCGTTGAAGAAGGGCTTGTGGCGACCGCCCTCGTCCTTCTTCAGGATGTAGGCGTTGCAGCGGAACACGGTGTGCGGGGTGACGCTCTTCGGCTTCGAGAGCACCTGGCCGCGCTCCACGTCCTCGCGCTTGAGGCCGCGGAGGAGGATGCCCGCGTTGTCGCCGGCCTCGCCCTGGTCGAG